>JAGDAW010000222.1 GCA_017959345.1 Lachnospiraceae bacterium
ACGGCGAGGTCTATGTGACCGAGGACGGGGCGGAGACCGACCTGGACCTGGGCCATTATGAGCGTTTCATCGACGAGGACCTGAACCGGTTCTCCAACCTCACCACCGGCAAGGTCTACTGGAATGTGCTGAACAAGGAGCGCCGGGGGGAATACCACGGGTCCACGGTGCAGGTGATCCCGCACATTACGAACGAAATCAAGGAATTCATTTACAGGGTCGGGAAGGAGACCGTGGCGGACGTCGTCATCACCGAGATCGGCGGCACGATCGGCGATATCGAATCCCAGCCCTTTATAGAAGCGGTGCGCCAGATCTCGCTCGAGACCGTGCGGGAAAACAGCCTGTTTATCCACGTCACGCTGGTACCGTACCTGCGCGGCTCGGAGGAGCACAAATCCAAGCCGACGCAGCATTCGGTCAAGGAGCTCCAGGGCATGGGGGTCCACCCGAACATCATCGTCCTGCGCTGCGACGAGCCCCTGGAGGCGTCCATTTTCCAGAAAATCGCGCTGTTCTGCAACGTGAAGCCGGACTGCGTGATCGAGAACCTGACGGTGCCGGACCTTTACGAAGCGCCGCTGATGCTGGAAAAATCCCGCTTTTCCGAGGTGGTCTGCCGGGAGCTGGGGCTGACGGTCCCTAAGCCGGACCTCCGGGAGTGGGAAGCCATGGTCGAGCGGGTCAAGAGCGCCCGTTCCCACAGCGTCACGATCGGCCTCGCCGGGAAATACGTCGGCCTGCATGACGCGTACCTCTCCGTGGCCGAAGCCCTCCACCACGCGGGCTTCTCCCACAACGTCCACATCAACATCCGGTGGATCGACACGGAGGAGATCCGCGAAGGGAACGCGGAGGAGGTCCTGGCGGGCCTGGACGGGATCCTGGTCCCGGGCGGCTTCGGAAGCCGCGGCGTCGAGGGGATGATCCTCGCGGCGAAATACGCAAGGGAACACGACGTGCCCTATTTCGGCATCTGTCTCGGGATGCAGGTCGCGGTCATCGAGTACGCGCGGAACGCCGCAGGCATCCCGGACGCGAACTCCGGCGAGTTTGACGAGCGGTGCCGGAACAAGGTCATTGACTTCATGCCCGGCCAGAGCGACGACATTGACAAGGGCGGCACGCTGCGCCTGGGGGCCTATCCCTGCGTCATCACGCCGGGCACGACGATGGAGCGGTGCTACGGGCAGCGGGAAATCTCCGAGCGGCACCGCCACCGTTATGAGCTGAACAACGATTACCGCGAGGCGCTCACGCAAAGCGGGATGGTCCTGAGCGGCATTTCCCCGGACGGCAGGCTGGTGGAGACCGTGGAGCTCCCGGGGCGGGCGTTCTTTGTGGGCGTCCAGTACCATCCGGAATTCAAGAGCCGTCCGAATAAGCCCCATCCGCTGTTCCTCGGCTTTATCGGCGCGGCGATGGCATACGCCCGGCGCGGCTGACCCGGCGGGTTTTGCGGGAAGGAGGATCGTAAAAATATGCACTTTACGAAAATGCACGGGCTTGGCAACGACTATCTTTACGTCTACGGGGAAGTGCCGGCGGATATCGCGGCGCTTTCCAGGAAACTGTCGGACCGCCATTTCGGCGCGGGATCGGACGGGATGATCTACATTTCCCCTTCGGAGAAGGCGGACTTCCGGATGCGGATCTTCAACGCCGACGGGAGTGAGGCGAAAATGTGCGGGAACGGGATCCGGTGCGTCGGGAAATACGTCTACGACAAGGGCTATACCGATAAGACGCACCTGACCGTCGAAACCCTCTCCGGGATCCGGACGCTGGACCTGGAGGTCCGGGGCGGGAAGGTCCGCCGCGCCGCCGTCGACATGGGGCGTGCGGAGGTCGGGGAAGACCGGGCGCTGTCCGTGGACGGGCAGGAATGGACCGGGACGCCGGTCTCCGTCGGGAACCCGCATTTCGTCCTTTTTGTCCGCGATATCGAAGAAGCCCCCCTCTATACCCTGGGGCCCCGGATCGAGAAGCATGAGGCGTTCCCGGACGGCGTCAACGTCGAATTTGTCGAGGCCAGGGGGGAGAACCGGCTCCGGATGCGCGTCTGGGAGCGCGGGAGCGGCGTCACGATGGCCTGCGGGACGGGCGCCTGTGCAAGCGCCGCGGCAGCGGTCCGGAAGGGCCTCTGCGACCCGTATGAGCCGGTCTGTGTGGAACTCGACGGCGGGATCCTCGAGATCCGTGTGGACCGCGGCGGCGCCGTCACGATGACCGGGCCCGCGGAAAGCATTTACGAAGGAGAGGCGGCGGTATGATGAAGCCCAACATGCATTACGCGGACCTGAAGGATTCCTACCTGTTCCGCCGCATTGCCCGGAAGACGGACGCCTATCTGGAGCGCCATCCCGGGACGCACCTCTACAGGCTGGGCATCGGCGACGTCACCCTGCCGCTGCCGGACGCGGTCATCCGGGCCCTGCATGAGGCGGTGGAGGACCAGGCGGACCCGGCGCGCTTCCACGGGTACATGCCGGAGTGCGGCGCGCCGTTCCTCCGGGAAACGATCGCGGCGCATTACCGGAAGCGGGGCATCGGCCTGAAAGACAGCGAGGTCTTCGTCTCCAGCGGCGCGAGCGACGAGCTGGGCGACATCCTGGACCTCTTTGACCGGTCCTGCAGCGCGCTGGTGATCGAGCCGGCCTACCCGGCCTATGTGGACGCCAATGTGATGGCCGGGCGGGAGATCATCCACCTTCCCGCCGGACCGTGGAACGGGTTCCTTCCGGAGCCCTGCGAAGAGGCGAAAGCGGATATCCTTTACATCTGCTCCCCGAACAATCCGACCGGGGCCGTCTTCTCCTGGGAACAGCTGGGCCGCTGGGTGGACTTCGCGAACCGGAACGGTTCGGTGATCCTCTTCGACGCGGCGTATGAGGCGTTTATCGAGGAGGATGCGCTGCCCCGCAGCATCTTTGAAATCGAAGGCGCGGAGACCTGCGCGATCGAGATCTGTTCGCTTTCGAAAACCGCCGGTTTTACGGGGACCAGGCTCGGCTACACCGTCATTCCGGAAGCGCTCGTCCGGGAGGGGATGCGCCTCCATGACATGTGGGTGCGGAACCGGACGACGAAGACGAACGGCATCTCCTACATCCTGCAGAAGGGCGGCGCGGCGGTCTTTACGGACGAAGGCCAGGCGCAGGTCCGGGCAAACATCCGCAGGTACAAGGCCAACGCGCAGACGCTGATGCGTGCCCTCGACCATTGCGGGATCCGGTATTACGGCGGGAAAAACGCCCCGTACATCTGGCTGCAGTGCCCGGACGGCATGGGCAGCTGGGCGTTCTTTGATTACCTCCTGGAGAAAATCCAGGTCGTGGGGACGCCGGGAGAGGGGTTTGGTTCCTGCGGCGAAGGATTTTTCCGGTTCTCCACGTTCGGAAGCGCGGAGGATACGGAAGAGGCCGCGCGAAGGCTGGAAAAACTTCTGAAGTGAAGCGTGAGACAGGAAAATGAGACAGGACAATAAGACAGGCGCGGGCCCGGCGGAAGCCGGGCCCGCAGTCTTTGGAAAGTGAACCGGTCCTTCACCGGGATGCGTCATCCGCGAAGCGGATCCTTGAATCAGCGGATCACCCGGCCGTCTTCGATCGTCAGGCGGGCCTGGTCATCGATCCAGGACTGCTGGGGCACGTCGTGGACGGTGTCCCCGTCCATGTAATGACCGACCAGGAACGGCGACTGCGGGTCGTGGAGGCGGCTCTGGGCGAACACATTTGCGGGGTCTGCGTTCGCGTAGCAGTACCGGCAGAGATGCCTGCAGGTATTGTAGGCGCCGATGTCGCAGGAAAGGTAACAGGCGCACGCGGCCCGCGCCCCTTTCTTCTTCGGCGCGTCTAAGCGCCTGCCGATCGCCTTCTCATAATCGCGGATCCGCATGCAGCCGCCGCAGTCCGCGCCGTAAACGGCGAGTTCATCGCCTTCCGCGCAGGGTTTGACGGTCATCCCGTGGGCGGAAGCGATCTCGATGATGGATTTCCCAAGGGAGAGCCGCTGTTCCTTCGGGACTTCCCGCGCCTCCGGGAAATTCTTCCGCACCTTCGGATAGAGGTCGATAAAGCTGATCACGACCGTTTCGGTGTACCCGTCGAGGGCGGAAGCCATCTGCTCAAAAGCCCGGAGGTGGTAATCCGCGGTATAGCGCTCCGTGAGCAGGACCGGGTCGTAGCGCCAGCCGACCGCCCGGACGCCGACGATGCGGGAAAGCTTCCGAAAGTCCTCCAGCAGCCGGTGCTTGTCCGGGACGTTCGGCTCGATGTCCCGCCCGTAGGGCGTGATCGTGACGAACCAGTACTGGCCGTAATCCTTCAGGAGGTCCATATAGGGAAACATCGGGGCGGGGTTCTTCGTGCAGAAGCCGATCACGTCGACCACGGAGGGGTCGAGGCGGTAGCGGCTGACCTGGCCTGGATTGTAGGGGTTGCGGACGCAGACGAAGCCTGCTTTCAGCCGGTTCGCAAACCATTCGGCATAGAAGGCGGGGATGTCCGTCCGCTGTCCGGTGTTGATGATCATGGGTGCTCACTTTCGGGGTCTGTAGTCTGTTCCGGGCGGAGGCGCGCCCGCTTCGCTGTTTCCATCGGATGCGGGTGGCGCCGCTTCCAGAAGAATAGTACAGTTTCCGCCGGAACGCAAGCGCAATTTATGGCTTCGTCACCGGGGAGGGCGCGGAGAAGGCCTCATCCGGGAGCGGGAGTCCGAGCAGGAGGCGGCGGAGGGAGCGGGCATTTTCGGCCTGGTTATTGGGTAAACTGCCCAAAAACTTGGGCAAGATACGGTTGACATTGTCTATTATGTTGTTTATAATGTAAAATGTTGTATTGTATAAGTCGGCATGCCGGTCCTTCCGGCATGGCCCTGTCTGTGCGGGCGGCTGCCACCCGCAGGGCACTGTTTGAACGCGCAGCCGCGGCATTCAGGCGCCGGTTGAATCCCGGAATACAGCGTTCAAATGCGGCTTGTTAGGAATATACATTTTAATGTGCTATCATACAACTGGAAGGGAAAGGAGGGCAGCGGGGCACAGGAAGTACGGAGCGTCCCGGAACTGTCTTTTCATACAGACATCCACTGAAGGAGGAGGTGCCGGAAACATATGGAATCATTGGCGTACCGTCTGGCGGAAGCCAGAAAGAACCGCGGTTTTACCCAGAGCCAGGTGGCGGAAAAACTCTTTGTCACCGTGCAGTCCGTCAGCGCCTGGGAATGCGGGAATTCGATCCCGGACACGGAGAAGCTGCCGGAGATCGCGTCCCTGTACGGCGTCACGACGGACTGGCTGCTCTGCGGGAAACTCCCGTCGGCGGAGATCCTGGAAGTGACCTCGAATCTTTCCGACCGGCTGTTCAGTGAAGCCCGCATGGCGACTTACGTCGGGGCCTACTGCAACGCGAAAGGCCTGTACCAGACCAAGCGGGCGCTCGCATTTGCCAAGGAGAAGCACAACGGCCAGTTCAGGAAACAGGGCCACGGCACCGAGCGGATCCCGTACATTTACCATCCGCTGCTCCTGACGTGCCACGCGCTGGCGCTGGGGCTGGAAGACGACGACCTGCTGTCGGCCTGCCTCCTGCATGACGTGCTGGAAGACTGCGGCGTCACGGCGGAGGAACTGCCGGTGAACGAGCAGACCCGGGAGGCCGTGCGGCTGCTGACGAAACCCGCGGATTTCGGGAAGACCGAGCCGGAGTACCGGTCTTACTATGCCGGGATCGCCGGGAACCGGATCGCCGTGATGGTGAAGCTCCTGGACCGCTGCAACAACATTTCCAGTATGGCGACCAGTTTTTCCGATGAGCACATGGCGGAGTACATCAAGGAAACGATGGAGTATTTCTACCCGCTGATGAAACAGGCGCGGGACACGTATCCCCAGTACGCCAACCAGCTTTTCCTGATCCGCTACCACACGAACAGCGTTCTGGAGGCGCTGAGGCATCATATGTACGCTTCCCTGTAAAAGAGATGCGGCCGGCAGGCGGTCATTGAGCGAGAAAGGCGCGCTCCGGTGAACCGGGGAAGCCTGTTCAGGACCGAGCCGGGCAGTCTCCGAATGGAAAATATGAGTTCCTGCCCGCTGAAGGGATGGAGGACGGCGCAGAATACCGGGAAAAGAGGAAATGTCGCCCGGGAAACGACCACGGCGCGCTTCCCGAAGGCTATAATGGCATCGTAAAAAGCAGCGAAGGAGGACCAGGGATGTACGGAGCGATTCTGGGCGACATGATCGGCGCCCCCTACGAATTTGACAGAGGGAAGAAGACGAAGGATTTCGAACTGTTCGGGCCGGGGGTCGAATTCACGGACGACTCCGTGATGACCGTCGCGGTGGCGGATGCGCTGCTCAGCGTCCCGGAGGACGCGGACGATGAAACGGTGAAAGCCGCGTTGGTGCAGTCGATGCAGGCGTGGGGACGCCGGTATCCGGATGCGGGCTACGGCCTGCGCTTTCTCCGCTGGCTCCGGCTGGAGAAGCCGCACCCCTACGGCAGCTGGGGCAATGGGTCCGCCATGCGGGTCTCCGCGGCGGGCTGGCTCTACGGCTCGCTGGAGGAGACGCGGCGCGCCGCGCGGCTGACGGCCGAAGTGACCCACAACCATCCGGAAGGCATCAAGGGCGCAGAGGCGACGGCATCGGCGATCTTTTTGGCCAGGACGGGGGTCCCGAAGGAGGGGATCCGGGAATACATTGTCCGGGCGTTCGGGTATGACCTGTCCAGGACCTGTAATGAAATCCGGCCGGGCTATCACCATGTGGAATCCTGCCAGGAGACGGTCCCGGAGGCGGTCACGGCCTTCCTGGAGGGCAACGATTTTGAAGACGTGATCCGGACCGCGGTCTCCCTGGGCGGCGACTGCGACACCCTGACCTGCATCGCGGGCAGCATGGCGGAAGCCTTTTACGGGGTCCCGGACGATATGAAGGCGGAATGCCGGAAGCGGGTGACCGCGGAGATGCGCGCGGTGCTGGACCGTTTCGACGAGCGGCTGCGCGTGATCCATACGGCGCCGGACCGGGAGGAAGGCAATGCCGGGAACAAAAGCGTCGAAGATGCGATCGCCCGGTTCCGCATGGATGAAAATGAGGACAATCTTTCCGCCGTGCTGGAAGCGATCCGGCAGAGGATGCATGAAGACGGGCCGTTCCTCTTCCCGGTCGTCCTGGACGAAGCGGGCGCCGTCTGCCTGAGGACGATCCAGACGAATGACGGGGAACTGTGGCGTGTGGCTTTTACGTCGAAGGAGGAATCGGAGAACGGCCCGGCGAGCCGGATGATCACCTGGTCCATCGACCGCATCCTGCGGGAAATGAAGGGAACGCACACGGCCGGCTTCATCATCAATCCGTGGGGACAGCCGTTCAGTCTGACGAAAGCGATGATCGCCCGGATCCTGAAAGCCGATGAGCCGTACACAATCCCGGACGACCGGATTACGGAAGAACTGCTGGCGGACGGCGCGTTCCTGAAACGCGCGGTCGGGATCTATAATCGGAACAAAACGGATCTGAACCTGGAAAAACTCTCAGAACTCCTCCGTAAAAGCCTGGTGTGGGTGCCTTGCCGCGCGGTCTTCGGGCGCGAAGACCGGGAAATGCTGGACCGGACCGTGGCGGAAGCGGTCGAAAAGGGCGACACGGATTCGCTGGAAGGCTTTA
The DNA here is from genome assembly GCA_017959345.1 of Lachnospiraceae bacterium. Taxonomy (GTDB): domain Bacteria; phylum Bacillota; class Clostridia; order Lachnospirales; family Lachnospiraceae; genus UBA1267. The sequence continues at coordinate 7,676 of JAGDAW010000222.1, forward strand.
CGTTCACGACCCAGGATACCGTCCGGCTGGTCCCGGACATCCTGCACTTCGGCAAGGCCTCTTTCTTCCCGGCCTTCACCTCCGCGGAGGAGATGGGGGAATACGGGATGCGGGTTTCGAAGGTGCAGAGACCTTTCCTGGAGGTGATGGGGCTGGCACGGAGTCATCAGAAGGACGTGGCCGGGATTGCCATCAATCCCTTCACGGAACCGTTCGCGGTCCCGTGGGCTATGGTGGACATGATTTCGGGTATGGATGCGGACAACGAGGAAGAGGAGTGAACCGCGGCCGGGGCGGTGCCATGGGCGCCTGAACCCCGGCGGGCGGACCGGACAGGGAAGGAAAACAGGAAGGCAGACAGCCGGGCACCCGGCCGGGCACATTGTAAAGACACTGACAGCAACCATTCGACGGACGCCGGAAGGCGTTCAAACAAAAACAGTGTCTTGTGGTGCCCGCCGGCGGCCCGGCTTCTGCTTCGCGGGGAAACCGCGGAGATCGGGTTTTGCGGCGCGTGCCGGCGCTCTGGCCTGCCGCACAGTTGTCTGAAAAGGGGGAACGGATGATGCTGGAAAGGATGAAAAATGCTGCAAATGTTACATTTACGGAAAACGGTGCCGTGACATACCGGAGCACCGGGTCGGATTGCCTCGACTTTTTCGCGGCTGCCGGGGCGCTCCGCGGCGCGGCCCCGGAGGAGATCATTGCCCGCTTCCTGCGTGCGTATGCCGAAGACGCGGACCTTGCCCTGAAGGCGCTGTTTTTCGCAAGGGATATCCGCGGCGGGCTCGGCGAGCGGCGGCTTTTCCGCGTCATATTCAGGTGGCTCGCGGATCACGAGCCGGCGTCCTGCAGGAAAAATATCCCCTGTATCGGGGAATACGGCCGTCTGGATGACGTCCTGTGCCTGTTCGGGACCGCGTCCGAAACGGATATGCTCGCGTTTGTCCGGACGCAGCTGGAGAAAGACCTGGAAGCCCTGGCGTCCGGGGCGGGCGTATCCCTCCTCGCGAAATGGCTGCCTTCCGTCAATACGTCGAACCGGGAAGCGGTCTCCATGGGAAAAAAGATCGCCCGTTCGCTCCGGATGACCGACGCCCAGTACCGGAAAACGCTGTCCTCCCTGCGTGCGGGGATCCGCATCCTGGAGAACCGCCTGCGGGTGCGGGATTATACCTTCGACTATGCCGCGCAGCCTTCCGGGGCGCTGTTCCGCTACAGGAAGGCATTTTTCAAAAATGATCAGGCCCGTTACCTGGCGTTTCTGGAACGGGTCCGGAAAGACCCGTCCCTGATGCATACCGGCACGCTTACGCCTTATGACGTCATCGCGCCGATCCTGTCCGGCAGGCCGGTCTCCGAGGAGGAGAGGGGGAGCCTGGATGCGGCGTGGAACGCCCTGGAAGGCCATGCAGGGAATCAGAACGTCCTGGTGGTCGTGGACGGTTCCGGTTCAATGTACCATGGCCGGAGACCGCTTCCCGCCGCCGTCGCCCAGTCCCTCGGGATCTATTTCGCGGAGCGGAATAACGGCTTTTTCCACAACCATTTCATCACATTTTCCGCGGCTCCGCGGCTTGTGGAGATCAAGGGGAAAGACATTGTCGGGAAAGTGCGCTACTGCATGAGCTTCAATGAATGCAGCAACACGGACCTGGAAAAAGTGTTCGACCTCGTGCTGGGCGCGGCGGTGCGCGGGCGGGTCACACAGAAGGAACTCCCGTCCAGGATTCTGATTGTTTCCGATATGGAATTCGACTGCTGCCGGCATGCCGGCGTCACGAATTTCGAAAACGCGAAAGCGAAGTTCCGGGCCGCGGGCTACCGGCTTCCCGCGGTGACTTTCTGGAACGTCTGCAGCCGGAACCGCCAGCAGCCGGTGAAAATGAACGAGCAGGGCGTCACGCTGCTTTCCGGGTGCAGCCCGCAGGTGTTCGCCATGGTCCGGGCGGAATCGGAAGACCCGTACGCGTTTATGCGCCGGGTTCTCGGGTCCGGTCGGTATCAGCCCATTGCGGCCTGATAGGAAGCGCGGTCAGGCGGGAAGGCAGCGTTTTTAGAGGAGATGAACAGGACAGGCGCCCCCGGTTTTGGAGACCGGGGGCGCCCGTGTTGTGGTGATCCGTTTTAAAGGTTGTTAAAAATCATCTCCGGAATCATCTCCGGAATCATCTCCGAAAATATCGTCAGAATCCTCCTCGGAATCTTCTTCGATCGCCTCGTCGTTAAAGGACTCGATGATCCATCCGGTATCGGGGTCTTCTAACACTTTTCGTATATTGTTTTTGGGTATCATAAGCACCTCCGTTTTCTTGTAAATGTGGTACAGCCCGGTCTGCCGTTCCGGCGCTCTGCGGGGCCGGACCCTGGATCAGCCTTTCGGAATAACGGGTTCCATTTCC
>JAGDAW010000223.1 GCA_017959345.1 Lachnospiraceae bacterium
AATTCTCCGCCCTGATCCGTGAGATCAACGAACTCCTCGCGGGCAGCCGGACGGAAGCGTTCAACGCGCTCCCGGACTGGGACGCGAAATACGCGTTTATCAAGGCCGGCCTGACCGCGGAATCCTTCGCGGTATTCGACCTCCTGCCTTACGGCATCCAGCAGCAGCTCTTCCTGGAGCGCGACCCCCACGGGAACGTCCAGGTGTCCCTGATCGAGTCCGAGAAGCTGTTCTCCGAACTGGTGAAGGCCGAGATGAAGAAGCGCGCCGCCGCCGGGACCTATAAGGGAAAATTCGGCGCCCTGCACCACTTCTTCGGTTATGAAGGCCGCTGCGCGTTCCCGTCGAATTTCGACGCGGATTACTGCTATTCCCTGGGCTACAACGCCTTCATGCTGATTTCCTACGGCTACACGGGTTACCTGTCGAAGGTTTCCAACCTCTCGAAGCCGGCGGAAGAGTGGGCGGCGGGCGGCATGCCCATTACGAAGATGATGAACATCGAGCGCAGGAACGGCGAGGACAAGCCGGTGATCCGGAAGGCGCTGGTGGAGCTGGACGGGAAGCCTTTCGGCTATTTCGCGGCGCACAGGGACGAATGGGCGGTGAAGACCTGCTTCACGTACCCCGGCGCCATCCAGTACTACGGGCCGTCGGAGGTCTGCGACCTGACGACGCGGACGCTGGCGCTGGAGAAGGGATGAGACATCCGGAAAGCCGTTGATGGCGGGGCCCCATCCGCCGCGGACAGCCTACGGAACGAAGAAAGAGGGAAGCAACCGTGAAAGGAAGCTTCCCTCTTTTTCAGATGTATTCGATTTACAACCGGCACTGTGTGTGCGGGACGAATGTCGCCGGGGCCGGTGTGCCCTGAATGAGGTCCCCGGTCCCCGAGTACTTCAGGATCACCCGCTGGTACACCTTCTTCCCCTTCCGGACCTTCACACCCTCCGCCAGCTTCTCGCGGGAAACCGGGAAATCGATGTGATCCACCTTCTCCCCGTCGATCAGGACGCCGCCCTGCTGGATCAGCCGCCGCGCCTCGCTGCGGCTCGGCGCGAGACCGGAGAGGACGAGCAGGTTCAGGGCATTCAGACCTTCCGCCGGGACGTCCGAAGGATCCAGCTCGGTCGTGGGCATGCTCGAATCATCCCCTCCGCCGGCAAAGAGGGCATGGGAAGCCGTACGGGCCTTATCCGCCTCTTCTTCGCCGTGGACCAGCTTCGTCAGCTCGTACGCCAGGACTTCCTTCTTCTCATTGATGCGGGCCGCGTCCCAGTGCTCCATGGCCTCGATCTCCTCAAGGCTCAGGAACGTCAGCATGCGGATGCAGTTCATGACGTCCGCGTCATCCACGTTCCGCCAGTACTGGAAGAACTCGAAAGGCGTGGTCTTGTTCGGATCCAGCCACACGGCGCCGCTCGCGGTCTTGCCCATCTTGCGGCCGTCGCTGGTCATGAGAAGGGTGATGGTCATGGCGTAAGCGTCCGCGCCTTCTTCCTTCTTCCGGATCAGTTCCGTGCCGGCGAGCATATTAGACCACTGGTCGTTCCCGCCGAACTGCATATTGCACCCGTAATGGTTGTGCAGGTACCAGAAATCATAGGCCTGCATGATCATGTAGTTGAACTCGAAGAAGCTCAGGCCGCGCTCCATGCGCTGCTTGTAGCATTCCGCCCGGAGCATATTGTTCACGGAGAAGCAGCTTCCGACTTCGCGGAGCAGCTGGATGTAGTTCAGGTCCAGCAGCCAGTCCGCGTTGTTCACAAGGATGGCCTTATCTTCCCCGAATTCGATGAACCGGTTCATCTGCTTCACGAAGCAGTCCACATTGTGCTGAATGGTCTCCGCGGTCATCATGGGGCGCATATCCGTGCGGCCGGAGGGGTCGCCCACCTGCGCCGTACCGCCGCCGATCAGCACCACGGGCTTGTTCCCGGCCATCTGCAGCCGTTTCATCAGGCAGAGCGCCATGAAGTGGCCCACATGGAGGGAGTCCGCCGTGGGGTCAAAGCCAATGTAGAACCGGGCACCGCCGGAATTAATCAGTTCGCGGATCTCTTCTTCATCCGTGACCTGCGCGATCAGGCCCCTGGCCTGGAGTTCTTCATAAATTCCCATAACCGTATCCGTCCCCCGGTTCCCCGGGGCTTCCTTTCTGTGCAGAGGCTTCCGCGCGGAGGCGCGTCCGAAGCTTTCTGACGATGCAATGCGCGTATTATACTACAAAAAAACCTGTTTTTCAAGGGAATTACGGCGTCCTTTCTATTGATTTCATGCGCCGCCTGTGATACCATGTTGTTCGGGTCGGATTGTGGTCCCGGACAGGTCATAGGCGGCCTGTTCCGTATTATAATCATCCCGGCCGGAACCGGCCGTCTGGAGAGAGGGTTTATGGGAAAGACATTCTGGAAAACGATCGCGGTCTGCCTGGCCAGCCTGGCGCTCGGCTGCGTTGTGGTATATCTGTGGTGGCAGGGAACCGCCGTGAAATGGGCGGACGACGGCGCACCTTCTTACGCGGAAGCGCACCTGCTGAATAAGAATCCCTGGTCGAGGCCGGGGACGAAGCTTGAAAAAGTCAACAATATTGTCATCCATTACGTCGCGAATCCGGGGACGTCGGCGCTCGCGAACCGGAATTATTTCAATGAGCTCCAGAAGAATTACCGGACCGGCGGGACGACGAAGGCCAGTGCGCATTTCATCGTGGGCCTTTCCGGGGAAGTGATCCAGTGCATCCCCATGACGGAGGTCGCGTACGCGAACCACCCCAGGAATGAGGACACCGTGTCCATAGAAGTGTGCCACCCGGATGCGTCCGGGAAGTTTGCGGACGAGACGTATCAGGCCGTCGTGAAGCTGGCCGCGGACCTCTGCAGGCAGTACGGCCTGACGGAAGAGGCGGTGATCCGCCACCACGACGTGAGCGGGAAAGCCTGCCCGCTGTATTATGTGGAACACGAGGACGCGTGGGCGGAGATGAAGGAAGCGATCGGCGCGTCGTTAAGGCAGCCGTAAGCGCGGACGGACAGATGCAGGAAAAAAGGCAAGCCACCGGGGGACGGACCTCCCGGTGGCTTGCCTTTTGGATGGACGATCAGGAATACCCGGTTCCCCGGCCTTATTCCTCTTCGTAAATAGAGTCCACGAAATCCGGCTGCTGGTTCTTGATGATCTTCACATTGTTCACGACCACCCAGAGGTTCAGCACGCCTTCGCAGATCAGCGTGATGCCGAGGAAAATGGACAGCACATGGATGGTCTCCCAGGGGCTGAAGATCATCGCGATCCCGATCAGCCCGGTCAGGATGGCCATGGCGAGCGTCAGCCACCAGGCACGGATCCCGAACTTGCGGGCGTCCCACGCGATCCGCATTTTGAACAGGCCGTCGAGGAGCGCCATGACGCCGAAGGCGATGAAGATGACGGTGATCATGGCCTCCGGCCGGATGGTCACGATCAACCCGAGGATGAGCAGGACGATCCCGAACTCGAAATCATACTGGAAGGCCAGCCGGTACAGGTCTTTCGAGTAGTAGCTGAAGACCTTGATGGCCCCGAAGACCATGGACAGGATGCCCACGATCCGCGCGATCACGATCATGGACTGCGCAGGCTGTATGATGAAGATGATCCCGACCGCGATCAGCGCCGCGGAGAGGACGATGTAACCGATTTTCGCGATCTGCATGGGTGCGACAGATCTGAATTTCATAGGAAACCTCCGTAAGAGAACCCAGGGATAAACATTGAATAAGCCGCGGCGCAAAGGGCGGTCCGCGCCGTCCGGCGGGTGCCGTCATCCCGGCGCCCGGTGCCGCTCGTAACACCTTAACACACGGGGCTGCCCGGGACAATGGGAAACCCGGACCCGGTGACTGTTTTTCGGACAAATGCGTCCGGATGTATAAAAGCAGGACCTGTATGCCGGCTGCCAGGCAAGGGTCACGCCGGCCCTTCCGCGTCCTCAAGCGTCTGCTTCAGCCCGCCTTTATGGAGCCTGCAGATCCGAAGGACGGCGTTCCGGAAAT
>JAGDAW010000224.1 GCA_017959345.1 Lachnospiraceae bacterium
CTCGCCGGGACCCGGTACCGCACCGTCGGGAAGAGCATGTATACGGATGATTCCAAGATTACGGACCATTACGCGATCATCCCGACGGGGCAGGGGCTTTCGGCGCTCGGAAGCCTGAAAGGCCTCGGGTACCCGGTGTATGAGCTAATCGCGCGGCGGTTCCTTGCGATTTTTTACCCGCCCGCGCAGTATGAGAAGGTCTCCGCGGAATTCGTGCGGAAGGACGAGCATTTCTTCGCGGGCGTCCGGATCCTGAAGGACCCGGGGTACCTGAAGGTGCTCGGGAAAGACCCCTCCGACGGCGGGGCGAAGGCCGCGCGCGGCCCGAAAGACGCGGGGCAGGAGGCACAGGTCCCGGACGAGGAGGCGGAGGCGTTCCTGAAGGCCCTTCGGAAAGGGGACCGGGTGGACGTTTCGTCGCTGATGATCCGGGAGGGGGAGACCACCCCGCCGAAGCGCTATACCTCCGGCTCCCTGATCCTGGCCATGGAGAACGCGGGGCACCTGATCGAAGACGAAGAACTCCGCGCCCAGATCAAGGGCTCCGGGATCGGGACGTCCGCGACGCGGGCGGAGATCCTGAAGAAGCTGAAGACCATCGACTACATTAAGATCAACGGGAAATCCCAGGCGGTGACCCCGTCCCTGCAGGGGGAACTGGTGTACGACGTGGTGGACGCCTCCATGACGCAGCTCCTGAACCCGGAGCTGACCGCGTCCTGGGAGAAAGGACTGTCCATGGTGGCGGACGGGCAGATCGGGCCGGACGAATATATGGAGAAACTGAGCGCGTTTGTCGTGAAAAGGACGGACCGCGTGAAAGGGATCGGGCACCCGGAGGGCATCCGCGCCCGGTTCCGTGAGACGGAGAAGTTCTACAGGCAGGGCGCCGCAAAGGATTGACCATGCAGAAAAATGCCCCGGATCTCCGGGAAGAAGCCGAACAATTCGGTCATGTGGGCGAGATTTCCCATATGACGGTGTCCAGGAGGGATACCATCCTGAACGACATCCGGAGCAGCACGGTGCAGGGCATCGTGTCGCTCACCCTTTCGTTCGCGGCCCTGGCGTGCCTCCTGGTCGGGATCTACCTGAGCTACCGGCAGGAAGGGCAGGCGGGCATCCGGCTGGCCGGCCTGATGGTGGCGGCCCTGGTGCTTGCGGTTGCCTCCGTCATCACCGGGGTGTACGGGCTGAAGAACCGGCAGAAGATCCGGCATTATATGGAGAGACGCGGGATCGTGATCAGCGCAGTCGTGATCGCGGCCCTCGCGGGAATATACATTATCGGACTGCTTTGACGTAAGGACATGAAGAACCGGCTGATCCAGCTTTCCAAAGGCACAATCGAATACAGGGTTCCGGCGGTCTCACTGGATACGGACATCCTGACGGGCACGGTGCTGCCCGGCAGGCGGCTGACCATGGACGTCAATGTGGTATCCAGGAACGGGTACTCCATGCACCTGTTCTTCTATTCCACAAACCCCAGGATCACGGTTTCGCAGCCGCTGTCCATCGGGAAGACCGGGAAATTCACCGTGCAGATCAACGCGAAGGGCCTCGCCATGTTCGACACGATCGAGGGGCACATCGACATCGTCTATAACGGCGGGGAGATTGTGCTGCCGTACGTGTTCACCGTGGGATTCGTGAAGGAATTCCGGACGGACATGGACCTGACGACGCTGGAAGGGTTTTTCGATTTCACGAACGCCCACCGGGACGAGGCGGAGAAGCTCTTCTCCTGGAACGATTTCCTGAACCTGCCCTTCATGCAGGACCTGCACCTGTACGCGCTTTACCAGACCTACTATTCCGGGACGAAGAAAGACGCCGGCCTGTCGGAATTCCTGAAGGCGGCGGGGTATGAGCAGAAGTATCCCCCGGTCCCCAGGGCCCGGGCGGCAGAGGGCCGGACGCAGGCCGGGCCGCTGACCGTGCCGCAGCGCGAGCACCGCGGGATGTACCGCGCGGAAGAATACTATCTCGAATACCGGCGGATCCTCGAAGGGGACGGGGCCGGGCAGGAAGAACTGCTGAAGAAGGCCGCGGCGCTGGCGTCGGGGCCCGACGGGTCCGCGGGCGCGAACCTGCTGTACGCGTTCCTCGCGATCCGGAACCGGAAGGACAAGAAGGCGCGGGAAGCGCTGATCCGCGCGCAGGACCGGGTGCAGAAGGAACGGCTCAAGCGGAAGGACCTCTATTGCCTGTTCCAGTACCTGGCGGCGGAGCTCTCCGGGGAAGCCGGGGAGCGGGAGAACGCCGAAGCGCTGGCGCACCGCTATTTTGCGGAGGGGACGGATTCGCCGCTCCTGTACCTGATGGAGTTCTGCCTGGACCCCGCGAACGCATCGGACGCCTTCCGGGCGCAGGCGTTCCTGAAGGACGCGTACGCGCACGACATCCGCGCCGCGTGGGTGCTCCAGGAGGCCGCGTACCTCTGGATGAAGGGGGGCGTGGAGATCCCGCTGCTGACGGGCTTCGAACTGAAGGCCACGCTTTACGGCATCCGGAAGGGGATCCTGACGGAACAGAAGGTCTTCGAGATCCTCTCCGCCGAGATGACGGACCCGAAGCTCCTGAACCTCTATATGACCGTCCTGAAGACCGGGTTCCTGCGCTACGGGAACCGGGAGTTCCTCCAGGCCATTGTCAATGTGTATATGCAGCAGAAGGCCGCGGACACGGTGTCGCTGCCCTGGTACAGGGCGGCGGTGTCGGAAGAACTGTCCATACCCGGTCTTTACGAATATTACCTCGCATCGCTGCCGAAGGACAGCACGGATCCCATCCCGGAGCATATGATCCGCTATTTCGGCATGGGCAGCACGGCCGCCGGCACCTCGTACGCGGTGCTGTACCTGAACGTCCTGAAGTACTACCGGGAAGACGAAGAGATCCTCGGGATGTACGACCGGCGCATCCGGGAGTACGCCTACCGGCGGCTGAAGCGCGAGGAGTTCGCGCGGCATGAGCTGCCCCTTTACGTGTACATCCTGGAGAAGGAGGGCGTGACGCAGGAGAACGCGCTGTACCTGAAGCCGTTGTTCTACCTGACGGAGGTGCGGACGGGGGAGGCCCGGGCGAGCCGGGTCGTCCTGCATTACCCGGAGCTTTCCCGCGAGACGAGCTTCCCGCTCGTGCAGGGGAAGGCGCTGTTCCCGGTCTATACGCGGGAAGCGGTGATCGCGCTTGAGAACAGCCGGGGGAACCGGATCGCGGACCCCCGCCTGCAGGCGGAGAAAGTATTTGACTATCCGGAGTACCGGCGGCAGTGCGCGCTGCTGACGCCGCCGACCATCCTCCAGAAGCTTTCGGACATCGAGGAGAAGGCGCTCGCGGGGAACGTCCGGGATTCGGACGTGATCCTGCTGACGGACCTGATCAAGGACCGGAACCTGAACCCCTTCTTCCGGGACCGGCTGTATGAGATGCTGATCGACATGAACGAACGGCGTGAGCTGTCCCATATGGACTGCACGCAGTTCCTGATGGAGGCGGACCCGTCCGCGTTCCGGAGGCCGTACCTGCTGAAGCTGACGGGCCTCCTGGTGTCGAAGGGCTATTACCGGGTCGCGTACCAGCGCGTCATGGATTACGGGCCGGAAGGCATCCCCGGGGACACCCTCTACGAGCTCGCGGTCCGGATGCTCGGGGAACCGGTCCTGGAGGGCAGCGAGACGCTGAAATGCCTCCTGTACATGCTCAGCGAGAGCGGCAGGGCGGACGGGCGGATCCTGGATTACCTCGCCCGGTATTTCAACGGCACTTCCGCCCAGATGGAGAAGCTTTCGAAGGCCGTCCGCCGCAAGCGCGTGCCTTCGTACGACCTTTACGAGCGGACCCTGACGGTCTGCTTCTATACCGGGAAAGACCGGGACATCGATACGCTGTTCGGCTGGTACGTGGGGCAGAACATGCAGAACGAGACGCTCCGGCACGCGTACCTGGTCTACCGCGCGCATACGTATTTCAAGCACGGGAAGAAGCTCACGGACGTCGCCGCGGAGGCCCTGAAGAAGGAAGCCGCGGGACTGCCGGACGTCTGCCTGATGGCGTGCCTGACGTGGCTCGCCGAGCACGCGGACAGCCTCACGGAGGACGATAAAGCCCTCGCGGAGGACCTGCTCTGCCGGGCGGTCCGGAAGAACATTTTCCTGGGCTGCTTCGAGAAGTTCGAAAACACCGTGAAGATCCCGGCGGAGATGGAAGGCCGCGTGTACCTGGAATACCGCTCGGATACGGCGAAGGAAGTGTCGGTGATCGGGCAGATCCTGCCGGAACGCCACTATTTCCACGGCGCCATGAAGCCGGTGTACCCCGGGGTGTACGTGCGGACGTTCATCCTGTACCCCAGGGAATGGATCCAGTTTTATTACAATGTCCGGGAAGAGGACGGCAGCGTTTCGGAGACCGAAGGGCCGCTCGTGTTCCGGGACGAAGTGAAGGCGGCGCCGGGCAGCCTCTATGACGATGTGCTCGCCACGGAGGAGAAGCTTTCGGCCGGGGACCCGGCCGGGACCGCGGCGTACCTGCGGGACCTGGTCGCCAAACGGAAAATGATTGACCACCTGTTTACGGAGGACACGTAACGCATGGATGAGGGACTGGTCATCGGGTATGACTTCTGTAAGGACTTCTGCAGGATTTCCTATCTGGACCCCCGCACGGGGGAACCTGCGGACCACGTCTTTTCGGATGAGCAGAACCCGTATATCGTTCAGAATTCCATATGCAGGAAGAAAGGCAGCGAGACCTGGCTGATCGGGGAGGCTGCCTATGAGACCGCGCTCTTCGGGGACGGGTACGTCGTGGACAAGCTCCTGAAGCTCGTGTCTATGGACGGATTTGCCACTTTTGAGGGCCGCCGGTATTCGGCCGAGGATCTGCTCACGAATTTCCTCCGGGTGTCTTTAAAGAGCCTTTTTGACAGCCAGGGGACGAACCGCGTGGCCGCGCTGTTCTTTTCGGTGCAGGAACTCTCCAGGGAACTGCTGGACACCATCATGCGGTGCGCGAAGCGGCTGGGGCTGGAGCGGAAACGCGTCCACATTATCAGCCACACGGAGAGCTTCCTGTTTTTCGTGCTTTCCCAGAAGCGGGAGCTGTGGTCGAACCTGTCCGTGCTCTATGACCTCTCGGGGGACGGCCTGAATTATTACGAGATGGAGATCCTGCGCGGCATGCGCCCGAACGTGGCGTACGCGCGGCGCACGTTCCTGGAGGAAGGCTTCTCCGTGGACATCCTGGAGAACCCCTCCGGCTACCGGATGGCGGACAACATCATGACGCAGTCCGTGGAGCGGATGCTGAACCGGAAGCTGATCTCCTCCGCCTACCTCTCCGGGAACGGCATGGACAATGTGCAGGCCTGGGGCACGAATTTCCTGAAAACCCTCTGCAGCAGGCGGAAGGTGTTCTTCATCGAGAACCTGTTCGCCCGGGGCGCCGTGCTCGCCGCGGCGGATTCCTTAAGGGAGACGTCCGCGTACCCGTTTTCCGTCATGTGCGAAGGGCGGATCAGCGTGGACATCACGGTGGAGGTCTGCCGGAACCTGAACAAGGTCACGCTGCCGCTCGCGCGGGTCGGCGGGAACTGGTACGAGAGCCGCGCGGACTTCGACATCATCCCGGACGGGGAGGACACCCTCGTCCTGAAGGTGCGGAAGCTCGGCGAACGGCGGCCCGCGGAGATCGGGATCCCGCTGAACGACATCGCGAACCGCGGGAACAAGAAGACGCGTTTCGGCGTATCGCTCGCGTTTACCCGGGAAGACGCGTTCCGGGTGCAGGTGCGGGACAAGGGGTTCGGGGAGTTCTTCCCCTCGACGGACGCGGTGGTGGAGAAGGTATTTACCGTCGGATGACGCGGACGCCGTGAGAGGCGCGCCGGGACCGTTTTCCCGTCCGCATCACGGATTGACAGATACATACAGATACAGAATGAAAGACGCATCCCGCGCGGCGCCGCGTAAGGCGGCCCGGCCGGCGCCCGGTCCGGGCAGGGATGGCATCCAATCATCCGCGCTGCCGGATGCCCGGGACCCGGGACAGGCAGCCGGTTTTATCAAGAGGTTTTCGGAAGTGGGCAGGCTGCTTTTATGCGGACAAGAAGCACAGATTCCTTATGAGGTGGACGAGCTCGACCTCCGGCTGTACACGGTCGAGGAACTCTGCTATTATATCTATCATTATGTGCCCCTTCTGGACGATGATTTCGTGGACGAGCGCCTGGTGCGCTTTATCGAGCACGAGCTCGACCGCCCGGAGACCGCGGGAAAGATCCGCCGGTTCTGGCACGGGCCGTCGGACACGGATAATACATTGTACATGCTGCTTTCGGAGACCGGGTATTACTCGGAGAGCGAGCTTTCGTTCTTCCAGGAAGCCCTTTCCGTAAGGCGGAAGAAGAGCCCGCCGGAGCGGGCGCTGGAAGCGGGCATCACCCTGATGGGGATGTCGCGGTACCAGGGGGCGCTCCGCCGGTTCTCGAAGCTCACGGGCGACCGGAGCGACGGGCGCATCACGGATACGATCTACATCAAGGCCCTGGAACGTTCGGCGGACTGCTACGGGAAGCTGCAGGCCTACGACCGCGCGGCCGACTGCCTGGAGCGGCTGTACGACGAAACGAAGGGCGAGCGGGTCCTGGAGAAGCTTTATGACGTCTGCCTGCTGTCGGGCGCCGAACCGGACCCCCTGGTGTTCCGGAAAGTATCGGACGAGACCATGAAGAAATGGCAGGAGTCCTACTGGCAGACGGAACTCCTGTTCAAGGAGGAAGCGGAGAAAGACCCGGTCTGCCAGAGCTGCAGCCAGGACCCGGTGACTGCCGAGAAGGAACTGCACGCGTTTGCCGCCCGCATCCGCGAGGAGAGCAGGCGCATGCTGGAATAGGAGGAAGAGATGAAGGAATTGCCGAAGACCTACGATCCGAAATCGATCGAGAAGAAACTGTACGCGGACTGGGAAGCGAAGGGCTATTTCCGCGCGTCCGTGAACCCGGAGAAGAAGCCGTACACCATCGTCATGCCGCCGCCGAACATCACGGGGCAGCTCCACATGGGCCATGCCATGGACAATACGCTGCAGGACATCCTGATCCGCTTCAAGCGGATGCAGGGCTATGAGACCCTGTGGCAGCCCGGCACCGACCACGCATCGATCGCCACGGAGGCGAAGGTCGTGGAGACCATGCGGAAGGAAGGGCTGACGAAGGAGATGCTCGGCCGGGAAGGGTTCCTGGAGCGCGCGTGGGCCTGGAGGGAGAAATACGGGTCCAGGATCGTGGAACAGCTGAAGACGCTCGGTTCCAGCTGCGACTGGGAGAAAGAACGCTTCACCCTGGACGAGGGCTGCTCGAACGCGGTGAAGGAGGTCTTCGTGAACCTGTATGAGCAGGGGCTCATTTACCGCGGGAGCCGCATGGTGAACTGGTGCCCGTGCTGCAGGACCTCCATTTCGGACGCCGAAGTGGAATACGAAGAGAAGGACGGGAAGTTCTACCACATTTTCTACCCGGTCCTGGAGACGGGGGAGAAGCTGGAACTGGCCACCACCCGTCCCGAGACCATGCTCGGCGATACGGCGGTCGCGGTGAACCCGGAAGACCCCCGCTACGCCCACCTGCACGGGTGCCATGTGGTGCTCCCGCTGGTCAATAAAGTGATCCCCATCGTCCTGGACGAGCACGCGGACATGGAGAAGGGCACCGGCGTCGTGAAGATCACGCCCGCCCATGACCCGAACGACTTCGAGGTGGGCAACCGCCGCGGGCTCCCGCGCGTCCGCGTCTTCACCTACGACGGCCATATGACGGGCGCCGCCGAGAAGCGGGCCCAGGACGAGTATCTCGCGTCCGGCCGCGCCTCCGCGGGCGAACCGGAGGTCCTGGACTGCGGCAAATACGCGGGCATGACCACGGACGAAGCCCGGAAAGCGGTCCTCGCGGACCTGGAAGAAGCCGGGCTCCTCGGGAAGATCGAGCCCCTGAAGCACGACGTCGGCACCTGCTACCGCTGCCACCACGTGATCGAGCCCATGATCTCCAGGCAGTGGTTCGTGAAGATGGCGCCCCTCGCCGAACCCGCCGTGAAGGCGGTGGAAGAGGGCCGCATCCGCTTCGTGCCGGAGCGCTTCACCAGGACCTACCTGAACTGGATGAGCAATACCCGCGACTGGTGCATTTCGCGCCAGCTCTGGTGGGGCCACCGGATCCCCGCGTGGTACTGCGCCGACTGCGGGGAGACCATCGTTTCGAAAGAGGACCCCACCGTCTGTCCCGCCTGCGGCTCCGCGCACCTGGACCGCGACCCGGACACCCTGGACACCTGGTTCTCCAGCGCCCTGTGGCCGTTCTCGACGCTCGGCTGGCCGGCGAAGACCCCGGAACTGGCGTATTTCTATCCCACGAATACATTGGTCACCGGTTATGACATCATCGGGTTCTGGGTCAGCCGCATGATCTTCTCGGGACTCGCCTACACCGGCGACATCCCGTTCGACACCGTATACATCCACGGCCTGGTGCGGGATGCGCAGGGCCGCAAGATGAGCAAATCGCTCGGGAACGGCATCGACCCGCTGGAGGTCATCGACCGCTACGGCGCGGACGCGCTCCGCATGATGCTGCTGACCGGGAACGCGCCCGGCAACGACATGCGCTTCAGCTACGAGCGCGTGGAAGCGAGCCGGAACTTCGCGAACAAGATCTGGAACGCCTCCCGTTTCATCATGATGAACATGGAGAAGTACCCGGTGCCCGCGGAGGAGCCGGCGAACCTCACGCAGGCGGACAAGTGGATCCTGTCGAAGGCGAACACCCTGATCCGCGACGTGACGGAGAATATGGAAAAATTCGAGCTTGGCATCGCGCTCTCGAAGGTGTATGATTATGCATGGAACGAGTTCTGTGACTGGTACATCGAGATGGTGAAGCCCAGGCTGTACAATGAAGCGGACGAGACGAAGGACGCCGCCATGTGGACGCTGAACCGGGTGCTGGTCACGGTGCTGAAGCTGCTGCACCCCTACATCCCGTTCGTGACGGAAGAGATCTTCATCAACCTCCAGGACAGCGAGCCGTCGATCATGGTTTCGTCCTGGCCGGTCAGCGAAGACCGTTTCTCCTTCCCGGAGGACGAGCGCGCGGTGGAGATCCTGAAGGACGCCGTCCGCGCGGTCCGGACGCTCCGTTCGGACATGAACGTGGCGCCTTCGAGAAGGGCCCGGGTCACCGTGGTGTCCCCGGACGCGGAAGTCCGGGAGATCTTCCGGAAGTCCGCGCATTTCTTCGGGACCCTCGCGTTTGCCTCCGAAGTGCTGACGCAGGAGAGCCGGGAAGGCCTGGAGGAGAAGGAAGTGTCCGCGGTGACGGCGGACGCGGTCCTCTACATGCCGCTCGCCGACCTCGTGGACGTCGCGAAGGAACGGGAGCGCCTGAACAAGGAGAAGGCCAGGCTGCAGAACGAGCTGGCCAGATCCGACGCCATGCTTTTAAACGAGAATTTCCTGAAGCGCGCACCGGAGCAGAAGATCCGGGACGAGCAGGAGAAGAAGGCGAAGTACCTGTCCATGCTGGCTTCCATCGAGGAGCGGCTGCAGATCCTGTAACAGGGGGGAATGATGTTAAGCGACCGTGAGATTGACAGAATACAGTCGATCATCGACAGCGCCACGACAGGCCTGAGGTCCGTGGTGTCCGCGACGCGGGAGATCATGAGCCAGAAACTGAAGTGGCAGCCGCCCAGGCTCTACCGGAACATGGACAGCGAAGAGGGCAGCGGCGTCTTTAAGACGATCCTGAGCTACGGCCTTGCCGGCGCGGGGTTCCTGATGGGCTTCGCTTCGCTCTTCAACCTCCCGGTCGGGTTCATGGGCGTGATCTTCGGGGGCGCGCTGCTGGCGGTCGGCGCGTCCAGAGGCGCCGCGTCCTATAAGGACCTCGAACAGGTCCGGCGTTTCAAGAAGTACGTGAAGCGCCTTGGGAACAAAACCGTGATTTCCATCAGCGCGCTCGCGAACGTCGTGGGGCAGGACGAGGAATTCGTGAAGAAGGACCTCCGGGAGATGATGCGGAAGCGGATGTTCCTGCAGGGCCATTTCACGGATGAGGAAGACGAGTTCATCACGTCGGACGAGACGTTTGCCCATTACCGGACGCTGCAGGCGCGCGGCGAAGTGGCGAAGACGGAGAATCCCTACGCGTATACGCCGACACAGAAGGAAGAGGCCCCGAAACCCGCGGACGTCCCGAAGGCGGACCCCAGGGAGGAAGAGCTCCGGAAAGCCGGGATGTCCACCGCGGGCATCGAGATCATGAAGCAGGGCGAGGAATACCTGAAAAGGATCCGTTACGCGAACGACCAGCTGCCCGGCGAAGCGGTTTCCGCGAAGCTGGACGCGCTGGAGGAAGTGGTGCGGAGGCTCCTCACGGAGGTGGAGCAGCAGCCCGGGAAAGCGATTGAGCTGCGCCGGCTGATGAACTACTACCTGCCCACGACCTGGAAGCTCCTGAACGCCTATATGGAGATCGACAAGGAAACCCTTAAGACCGATAAAATGGTCGAGACGCAGCGGGAGATCGAGCACACCCTCGACAATATCAACGCCGCGTTCCGGAACCTCCTGGACCAGCTGTTCCAGAGCCGGGCGTGGGACGTGTCTTCGGACATCTCCGTGCTGAATACCATGATGAAGCAGGACAATCTTGCCGTCAGCGATTTCGGCAAGTGAAGGCTGAAGTTCATAGATTTTTAACCATAAAGAAGGAGAAGCAACCATGGCAAGTGAAACTTTGGAAAGTGTCAGCAGCATTAAGCTCGGCGGGCTTTCGAGCGATGTACAGGAGAAGACGGAGCAGATCTTCCAGGAAGCCCTTTCGGACGTGAAGCTCGATGACTCGATGCTGAGCGAGGCGGAGAAGAAGGAAGTCGCGGATTTTGCCGCCCGGATCGACCTCCGCAACACCCAGGACATCATCCAGTACGGTTCGAACGTCCAGAAGAAGATGGCGGATTTCTCGGAGAATACGCTGAACCAGGTCCGCACGAAGGACCTCGGCGCGGTCGGCGAACTGCTGACCAATGTGGTCTCCGAAGTCAAGGGATTCGACGCGTCCACGGAGACGAAGGGCTTCCTCGGCTTCTTCAAGAGGCAGGTGAAGAGTCTCGATACGATCAAGGCGCGCTATGACAAGGCGGAGAACAACATTGCCCAGATCTGCAACACCCTTGAGAACCACCAGGTGACGCTCCTCAAGGACGTGGCCATGTTCGATAAAATGTATGAGCTGAACCTCCAGTCCTACAAGGAGATCACCATGTACATCCTGGCCGGCAAGCAGAAGCTGGACGAGATCCGCAAGGGCGAACTCGCGGAACTGCAGCGGAAAGCCGCCGAGAGCGGCCTCGCGGAGGACGCGCAGGCGGCGAAGGACCTCGCGGACCAGTGCAACCGCTTCGAGAAGAAGCTGTATGACCTGAACCTGACCAGGACCATTTCCCAGCAGACCGCCCCCCAGATCCGCCTGCTCCAGGGTTCGGACACCCAGATGGCGGAGAAGATCCAGTCCGTGCTCGTGAACACGATCCCGCTCTGGAAGAACCAGATGGTCATCACGCTGGGCATCGCGCACTCCACGGAAGCGATCGCGGCGGAGAACGCGGTGACGAACGCCACGAACGAGCTCCTGCAGGCGAACGCCCAGAACCTGAAGACCGCTTCCGTCGCCGCGGCGAAGGCGAACGAGCGCGGCATCGTGGACATCGATACGCTGAAGAAGACGAACGAAACGCTGCTTTCCACCCTGGACGAAGTGCTGAAGATCCAGGAAGAGGGCAAGCAGGCGCGCCACCAGGCGGAGAAGGAACTTCAGAAGATCGAAGGCGAGCTGAAGAACAAGCTGCTGGAGATGAGCCAGAAGTAAGGGAAAAGTACAGACCCGCCCGGGAGACACCCGGGCGGGCTTTGCCGTTGCTGCCGGACGGGCAGCCGCCGAAAAAGGAGATGACGCACATGAAAAGAATCCTCAGAGCCGGAGCCCTGATGCTCCTCCTTATGATACTGGTCCTGGCTTCCGCCTGCAAGAAGGCGCCGGAGAAGCCGACCGACCCCCCGCGGGAGATGGGGGAGATCCATACGGACCTGCAGCTGAAAGCCCTGAAGGCCAGCAACGACCGGATCCTGCAGTTCGCGGACGGCCGGAAAGAACGCTCGTGGCCGGAGCCGGTGATCCTGGACTTCTCCGACCAGGACATTTCCGGGAATTCCTTTGTGGTGGAGTTTTCATCGAACCGGGATTTCTCGGACGCGATGCACGCCCGCGTCAGCGAGAAGCAGCTGCCGGTGACGAACCTCCTGCTGGGGACGACGTATTACTGGCGTGCGGCGGCGGATGAGGCCGGGCTCGCTTCGGCGCCGGTCCGGCAGTTCACCACCACGTCGGCGGCTCCCCGCAACATGTACGTGGACGGCGTGACCAATGTGCGGGACCTCGGCGGCTGGAAAGCCGGCGACCGGGTCGTGAAACAGGGCATGATCTACCGCGGCGGGCGGCTGAACGAAGACGAGGTCGAAGTGCCGGTCCCGGAGATCACGGCCGCGGGGATCGAGACCTTCACGCAGGTCATGAAGATCCATACGGAACTGGACCTGCGCCGGCTCTCCGACAATGAAGTCGGCGGCATCACGGCCTCCGTCGTCCCGGGTGTCGACTACATCCTGGTGGACATCAACTCGGGCACGAAGCCGGACGTCACGAAAGAGGAAGTCCGGCAGATCTTCGAGCTGTTCGCGACGCCCGAAGCCTACCCGATCTATTTCCACTGCAGCATCGGCACGGACCGGACCGGCATGATCGCCGCCATCCTGAACGGCCTGCTCGGCGTCGCGGAAGAGGACCTGTGCCGGGATTACCTGTTCTCGAACTTCGGCAATATCGGGTCGGCCCGCCAGATCAACACGATCGAGAACGATGTGCTCGTGAAGATCAAACGCTATGAGGGCGCGACGCTGCAGGAGAACATCGAGAACTACCTGCTGAGCTGCGGCGTGACGCCGGAGCAGATCGCCACGATCCGTTCCCTGCTCCTTGAGTAGGCGGGGGCCCGCTTCCGTGGACCGGGGCCGCAGAACGCGCCTCCGGGGCCGCCGGCCTGACGTCGGGGCTGCGTGGGGCACGCAGTGGGAAGCGCTCCGGATATTACCTTTTTACCCAAACATCTTTTTTTAAAAAACGCTTGCTTTTTCGGAAGGGCTGTGGTA
>JAGDAW010000225.1 GCA_017959345.1 Lachnospiraceae bacterium
CCCGCCTTCGCCGGTGTTGTAAAGGATATCCAGCGCCGTGGCGGCCCTGGCGAGGGACGCGTGCGCGTTATAGCTGATGGAACCGTAACTCATGGCGGAGAACATCACCGGCATCGAGAGACGGATCTGGGGCGGCAGGTCGGTGACGAGCTGCCCTTGCGCATCCCGCAGGATCCGGTCCGGCTTCTTCCCGAGGGAGACGTGGGTCTCCATCGGCTCGCGGAGCGGGTCGATCGGGGGATTCGTGACCTGGGAAGCGTTGATCAGGATCCGGTCCCAGTAGACCGGGAAATTCCTGGGGTTCCCCATGGAAGAGAGCAGGACGCCGCCGCTGGAGGCCTGCTTGTAGATCTCCCGGATCGTATCCTGCTGCCAGTTGGCGTTCTCACGGAGCCGGCAGTCGCTCTGTACGATCTTCAGCGCCCGCGTCGGGCAGAGCGAAACACAGCGCTGGCAGTTGACGCACCGGGTCTCATCGCTCATCATGATCCCGCGCTCCGCGCTGTACCTGTGGACTTCGTTGGCGCACTGCCGCTCGCAGACGCGGCAGGCAATGCAGCGGTTTTCGTTCCGGACGACTTCATATTCCGGAGAAATGTATTCCACGCCCATTCAGTAAGCACCTTCTTTCACACGAACGATCACCGGCTCCCCGCCCGCGGGGGCCCAGATCTTTTCCGCATCCGGCTCCATCGTCCGGATGGCGGCTTCCTCACTGGCAATGAATACCCGGTCGCCCTTCTCGCCGACGACCATGGAGCGGAGCTTCAGCCGGTCGTTGAGCGCCATGATGCCGCCTTCGAAACCGAGGACGATGGAGAACGGCCCGGTCACGAGCAGGCTCGGGAAAACCGTGCGGAGGTAGGCGTACCGCCGGCGTTTTTCTTCGTCCGGCTCGCGTTCGATCGTGCTCCAGAAGGGGGCGGCGATCACATTTGCGGCCTCTTCCAGTGTCAGGCCCTGCACCCGGACCAGGTAGTCGAGCAGGTAGGTGATGACTTCCGTATCCGTCTGGAGGGTGCATTTGTAGCCGAACATCTCGATGAAGCGGCGGTTCGCGTCGTAGGAAGAGATCTCCCCGTTGTGGACGACGGAGTAGTCGAGCAGCGCGAAGGGATGGGCGCCGCCCCACCAGCCGGGCGTATTGGTCGGGTAGCGGCCGTGCGCGGTCCAGGAATACCCCAGGTATTCGTCCAGTTTATAGAAGACGGCCACGTCTTCGGGGAAACCGACGGCCTTGAACGTCCCCATGTTCTTCCCGCTGGAGAAGACGTAGGCGCCGTCCAGCGACGTGTTGATCTTCATGACCGCGCGCGCGACGAATTCCTTCTCGTCCAGCTGGAGGCTCGCAAGCATGGAGCCGAGCGGGGCGACGAAGAAGCGCCAGATCATCGGTTCGTCCTTGATGGCGGGGATCTTCCGGGTGGGGATCCGCTCGGAATGCACGATCTCGAAATATTCCTTTAAAAATGCCTCGCAGCTTTTCCGCGTGTCCCGGGTATCAAAAAACAGGTGCAGCGCGTAAAAATCCCTGTATTCCGGATAGATGCCGTAGGCGGAGAACCCGCCGCCGAGCCCGTTGCTCCGGTCGTGCATCGGCTTCATGGCCGATGCGATCGCCTCCCCGGACATCCTGCTGCCTGTCCTTGATATCACAGCCGCGATCGCGCATCCCGACGGGATACGCACCTGACCTTCTTTCATCATGGCCGTCCGTTCCTTTCGGATATTAAAAAAAGAAAGGCGCTCATTTCCGCGCAGGTACGCCTGGACGGGAATGAACGCCTTTGCTCATTTGCGGGCATTATACGACGGGATGCGCAAAGTGTCAAGCGGAAGTATGCATTTTGGGTAAACAGACGAATTCCACACCTGTAAACACAGGAAAAATGGTCAAATTGCTGCTTGACATCCGCAAATCGAGCGTGTATGATACCACCCATAAAGGCAAGGGCGTCTTTCCGGCATTCAGATCCGGAGGCGCCCCTTCTTCTTTTTTACGCACGGAGAAGGGCTGGTCAGATGGAATATGGAAAAGGCAAAGGCGTCTTTTGTATTCGGACAAAAGGCGTCTTTGCCTTTACTCATTTTACCCGGAAGGAGATAAAAACATGAGTACCGTATCGGACTATTTCGGAAGTAAGGTTTTTGATGACCGCGTCATGCGCGCGCGCCTTTCTTCGGACGTCTATTCGTCGCTCCGCAGGACGATCGACGAGGGGAAGGAACTGGACATCCGCGTGGCGGAAGCCGTGGCGGAGGCCATGAAGAGCTGGGCCGTGGAAAACGGCGCGACCCATTTCACCCACTGGTTCCAGCCATTGACCGGGATCACCGCCGAGAAGCACGACAGCTTCATCGCCCCCTCCCCGGACGGAAGCGTCATCATGGAATTCTCGGGGAAGGAACTGATCAAAGGGGAACCGGACGCCTCGTCCTTCCCGTCGGGCGGTCTCCGGGCCACCTTCGAAGCCCGCGGCTATACCGCCTGGGACCCGACCTCCTATGCGTTCATCAAGGGGAAAACCCTCTGCATCCCCACCGCGTTCTGTTCCTACGGCGGGCACGCGCTGGACAAGAAGACGCCGCTGCTCCGTTCCATGGAGGTGCTGAGCCGGCAGGCGCTCCGCATCCTGCGGCTGTTCGGGAATTCGTCGGCGAAGCGGGTGGTCTCTTCCGTCGGGCCGGAGCAGGAATATTTCCTCATCACGAAGGAAATGTATGACCAGCGCCCCGACCTCCGTTTCACCGGGCGCACGCTGTTCGGCGCGAAGCCGCCGAAAGGGCAGGAGCTGGACGACCACTATTTCGGCGTCATCAAACCGGGCGTCACGGCCTTCATGGAAGACCTGAACGACGAGCTCTGGAAGCTGGGCATCCTGGCGAAGACGGAGCACAATGAAGTCGCCCCCGCGCAGCACGAGCTGGCCCCGATCTATTCCACGACCAATATCGCCACCGACCACAACCAGCTGACCATGGAGATCATGCAGAAAGTCGCCGCGAAACACGGGCTGGTCTGCCTGCTCCATGAAAAACCGTTCGCCGGCGTGAACGGCAGCGGCAAGCACAACAACTGGTCCATCGCGACGGACGAGGGGCAGAACCTCCTGTCTCCCGGCGACACGCCTTATGAGAACGCCCAGTTCCTGCTGTTCCTCTGCGCGGTGATCAAGGCCGTGGACGATTACCAGGACCTGCTCCGGATCTCCGTGGCCACGGCCGGGAACGACCACCGCTTAGGCGCGAACGAGGCGCCGCCCGCCGTGATCTCCATTTTCCTCGGCGACGAGCTGAACGCCGTCCTCGAGGCCATCGA
>JAGDAW010000226.1 GCA_017959345.1 Lachnospiraceae bacterium
AATCAGACCAAAAGAGACAGTACAGGTGTTCTGGTCTGATACAGGATCCCTGTTGAGGCAACATAATCAGACCAAAAGAGACAGTACAGGTGTTCTGGTCTGATACAGGATCTCTGTTTAGATGGCATAATCAGACCAAAAGAGACAGTACAGGTGGTCTGGTCTGATACAGGACCTCTGTTGAGATGGCATAATCAGACCGGAGAGATGGGACGGGCTGTCTGGTCTGATACAGGACCCCTGTTGAGGCAACATAATCAGACCAAAAGAGATGGGACGACCTGTCTGGTCCAATGGGAGGACCCCGGAGGGGGAATCAGCCTTGCCGC
Organism: Lachnospiraceae bacterium; assembly: GCA_017959345.1. Lineage (GTDB taxonomy): Bacteria > Bacillota > Clostridia > Lachnospirales > Lachnospiraceae > UBA1267. Next base: position 330 of record JAGDAW010000226.1, read on the forward strand.
TCCGAGCTGCCCCCAATTTCCCGCGGGGCAGGCGCTTCATTTCAATCTTCAGGATTGACGAAAACGCTCCTGTCTAGTAAAATATAAAAGATTATGGGTGCGCATGCCTGTGTGATAAAGGGGTTATAAATGGCCAGAATTACGCCGAAAATCGACTTCACAAAAGAAATGAAGCGGGATTACACGATCCTCGCGCCGGATATTTTCCCGACCCACATGGAGCTCCTGGAATCCGTATTCAAGATCTACGGGTATAAGCTCGCGGTGGTGCATTACGAAGGGAAGAAAGTCATTGATACCGGGCTGAAATACCTGCACAATGACGTCTGCTACCCGGCCATCTGCTCGCTCGGGCAGCAGCTTTACGCGCTGACCTGCGGGGACTTCGACCCGCACAAGACCGCCCTGGTCATGTTCCAGACCGGCGGCGGCTGCCGCGCGTCGAATTACATCATGCTGCTCCGGAAAGCGCTTCATAAGCTGGATATGGACTATGTGCCGGTCATCTCCCTGAGTCTCAATGGCATCGAGCACTACTCGGGCTTCAAGCTCTCCGTGCCCATGATGCTGACGGCCATCCGCGCGCTGATCTACGGCGACATGATCATGCTGCTGAAGAACCAGACCCTCCCGTATGAAGTCCATAAAGGGGACACGCGGAAGGTGATCGATCAATGGATCACCGAACTGACCGGCCAGTTTGAACGGAAGGAAGGGCTGGTCGGCCCGAAGATGCGGCAGAACCTGGAGGCGATCGCGGCGGATTTCCACGCGATCCCCAGGGAGAAGAAGGAACTCACGAAGGTGGGCATCGTCGGGGAGATTTACGTCAAATACGCGTCCTTCGGGAACAACGGGCTGGAAGCGTTCCTGCTCTCCCAGGGCTGCGAATACATGGTGCCCGGCGTGCTCGGCTTCTTCCAATACTGCTTTGCGAACCGGGAAGTGGACCGGAAGTATTACGGGAAGTCCTGGCTCAGCGTGATGGCCGGGAAGGCGGCCATGGCGGTCGCGGACCGCTGGGAAAATATGATGCTGGACGTCCTGAAGCCGTACCCGGACTTCGTGTCCCCGGTGAGCTTCGAGAAAGTCCGGGAGCTTTCCGACCGGGTGATCGACCTCGGCGTCAAGATGGGGGAGGGGTGGCTGCTGCCCGGCGAGACCGCCGAACTCATCGAGAAAGGCTATACGAACGTCATCTGCGCGCAGCCCTTCGGCTGCCTGCCGAACCACATCGTGGGGAAGGGCACCATCCGGAAGCTCCGGGAACTCTATCCGGAAGCGAACATCTTCCCGGTGGACTACGACCCCGGCGCTTCCAAGGTGAACCAGGAGAACCGCATCAAGCTCATGCTGGCCATCGCGCGGGAGAAGGAACAGGAACTGTTTTCATAAGCGGGCCGGGGCGGCATCCGAAGGAACCGCCCGCCTGCCGGTCGGACTGACCGCGCCGCGTTTTTTGCGGCGCACCGGAGGTAAACATTTGAAAAAACTCGGAATCGATATCGGCTCCACAACCCTGAAATGCGCGGTCCTCTCGGACCGGGACGAACTGCTGTACGCGTCCTACATGCGCCATTTCTCCAGAATCGAAGAGCGGCTTTCGGAGATGCTGTCCGAGGTGATGGGGCGGTTCCCCGGCGAATCCATGACGGTGGCCGTCTCCGGCTCCGCCGGCATGGGGCTCGCGGACGCCATCCGCGTCCCGTTCGTGCAGGAAGTGTACGCGGAGCGGGTCGCCGTGAAGCGGCTGATGCCGGATACGGACGTGGTCATCGAACTCGGGGGCGAGGACGCGAAAGTGCTGTTCCTGACCGGCGGGTTCGAGATGCGGATGAACGGCACCTGCGCCGGGGGCACCGGGGCGTTCATTGACCAGATGTCCGCCCTGATGCAGATCTCCATCGACGAGATGAATACGCTGGCGTCCCGCCACGAAAAGATTTATACCATCGCTTCCCGCTGCGGCGTGTTCGCGAAATCCGACGTGCAGCCGCTGCTGAACCAGGGCGCGCGGAAGGAAGACGTGTCCGCGTCCATTTTCCGCGCCGTCGTGAACCAGACCATCGCGGGGCTCGCGCAGGGAAGGGAATTCAAGGGCCGCGTCCTGTACCTGGGCGGCCCGCTGACCTATGTATCGGAACTCCGGAAGGCCTTCGACGAGGTGCTGGAGACCGCGGGCGTCTGCCCGGAGAACTCGCTGTATTACGTGGCCATGGGCGCCGCCTGGGCGGGCTCCGGGGAACCGCGGGAGATCGGGGCGCTCCGGAAGGACCTGCTGACCGTGAACTACCGGAACGGGTATACCTCCTGCGAACCCCTCTTTTCGTCGGAAGCGGAGTATGCCGCCTTCCGCGCGCGCCACGAGAAGGCGTCGGAAGGCACGCGGGAGATCGACGCGCCGGCGGAGGAGATGTTCCTCGGGATCGATGCGGGCTCCACGACGGTGAAGGTGCTGCTGACGGACCGGGACGGAAATGTGTTCCGCCCTTACTATACGCCGAACAACGGGAACCCCGTGCCGATCATCCGTGAATACCTCCTGAAGCTTTACCGTGATTACCCGGACATCCGGATCGCCGCGTCCGCCGTGACGGGCTACGGGGAAGAGATCATCCGGAACGCGTTCCGGCTGGATACGGGCATCGTGGAGACGATCGCGCATTATACGGCCGCGAAGAAGTTCCGCCCGGACGTGGATTTCATCCTGGACATCGGCGGGCAGGACATCAAATGCTTCCAGATCCGGAACGGCGCCATCGACTCCATCTACCTGAACGAGGCCTGTTCGTCGGGCTGCGGCTCGTTCCTGCAGACCTTCGCCGGCGCGCTGGGCTACAGCCCCGCGGAATTCGCCGTGCTCGGCCTGTACGCGAAGAAGCCGGTGGACCTGGGCTCCCGCTGCACCGTGTTCATGAACAGTTCGGTGAAACAGGCGCAGAAGGACGGCGCCACGGTGGAGGACATCGCCGCGGGGCTGTCGCTCAGCGTCGTCCGGAACGCGCTTTATAAGGTGATCCGCTGCGCGAACGCGGAGCAGCTCGGGAAGAACCTGGTCGTGCAGGGCGGCACGTTCCTGAACGATTCGGTGCTCCGCGCGTTTGAGCAGGAGACCGGGCGCGAAGTGATCCGCCCCCGCTTTGCCGCGCTGATGGGCGCCTACGGCGCCGCGCTTTACGCGCAGGAACACCGGGGGAAGCTCGAGGAGGACCGCGCGGCGCGGGAGGCCGCGAAAGCGAAGGACGGCGGGGATACGCAGGCGGAAGGGATATCCGGTACGCCGCTGCCCGCGGTCCTGACGAAGGACGAGCTCGACCATTTCACGCACCATGTGCGCGCCGTCGTCTGCCAGGGCTGTACGAACCACTGCAGCCTGACGATCAATGATTTCGGCCACGGCCGCCGCTACATTGCCGGTAACCGCTGCGACCGGCCCGTCCGGCAGCAGCACGCCACGATCCATTACGACCTTTACGCCTATAAACAGGAACTCCTGTCGGCCTATATGAAAAATGAGCGGGCGGAGGGGAAGCGCACCATCGGGATCCCCATGGGGCTGAACAACTACGAGCTGCTGCCGTTCTGGCACGCCTTCTTTACGAAGCTCGGGTTCAACGTCCTGGTGTCGCCGTTCTCCACGCGCGCGCTGTACGTCCGGGGGCAGTATTCCATCCCTTCGGACACGGCCTGCTACCCGGCGAAGATCCTCCACGGGCACATTGAGTACCTGCTGGACGAGAAGCCGGACGCCATCTTCTACCCGGACATGTCCTACAATACCGATGAAGGGCTGGGCGTCAACCATTTCAACTGCCCTGTGGTGGCGTACTATCCGCAGGTCATCAAGCTGAATGTGCAGCGGCTCCGGGAGACGCTGTTCATCGACGATTTTATGAGCCTCGCGAACCCGAAGCAGCTGGAGAAGCGGCTCCGGGACGTGATGGGCAGGTATTTCCCGGACGTGAAGAAACGGGACATCCGCGCCGCCGTGGAGGCCGCGTATGAGGAGTACCACGCGTATTTTGCCCGCATCCGGGCGAAGGGGGCGGAGTTCCTGGAGATCGCGAAGGAGCAGGGGCTCCCGGTGATCGTGCTGGCCGGCCGGCCGTACCACGCGGACCCGGAGATCAACCACGGCATCCATACCATGATCTGCCGCCTGGGCGCCGTCGTGGTGTCGGAGGACGCGCTGAGCCATAAGGTGGAGGCCTTCCCGGTCGAGGTGCGGAACCAGTGGACGTACCACGCCCGGATGTACGCCGCCGCGAAATATGTGGCCGAAGCGCCGAAGGAATACCGCATGAACCTGGTCCAGCTGGTCTCGTTCGGCTGCGGCGTGGACGCGATCACATCGGACGAAGTGCGGTCGATCCTGGAACGCGCCGGGAAGATCTACACCCAGATCAAGATCGATGAGATCTCGAACATGGGCGCCGTGAACATCCGGCTCCGGAGCCTGCTGTCCGCGGCGGAAGACCGCGCGTGACCCGTATCGCGAAGGCATGGAGCTGTCCGTGCGCCGGACATTTTTACTGTATTAACCTGAGAATCTGAGGAGGTACCCATGATGAAAACGTCCCACAGGCTTTTTGCGCTCCTGCTCGCGGCGCTGCTGCTCGTACAGGTTCCGGTCACCGTCTTCGCGGACGGGGAGGAGCCGGAAGAGGTCCGCATCCGCTGGCTCTCCCCGGGGATACAGCCGGTCTGCGATGAGGATGTCATCACCCTGTTCTACGCACCGGGACGGATGGGGACCCGCATCATCGTGGCGGATCCGGATACCGGCCTGCTCGGCGCTATCGACACCGACGGGAAGCTCGCGGTGCCCTGCAGGTACCGTGCGGAAGAGGACCAGACGGAAGAAGGACTGGCCGCCGGCCTGATCCTGGTGAGGAAATACGACGACCGCGGCATTCCGGCCGGATACGGGTATGCGGATACGGACCTGAACGAAGTGGTCCCCTGCGTCTATCAGTATATCGAAGGCTTTGAGGACGGATATGCGGTCGTTTCCGTCCTGCAGGAGGACGGCGCTTCGAAGGAAGGCGTGATCAGCCTGAAGGGCGAAACCGTCATTCCCGCGGTGTATCACGAGATCCAGAGATGCCGGGACGGCCTTGTCCGTGCCGTGCGGTATGAGGACAGTGCGTATACGTACGGGCTGCTGGACGCGTCTTCCGGTGCGGCGGTGATCCCCGTTTCTTATGAAGGCATCGGGGACGGGTTTTACGACGGGCTCGTCTGGTTCGGGAAACAGGAAGGATACGAGGAGCGGTACGGCTACCTGGACAGGGAGAACCGGGTCGTGATCCCGGCGCAGTACACCCGCATTTCCGCGTTCTCCGAGGGCCTTGCGGCCGTTGCGGTGCACGGGGAAGGCGGGCAGGTCTACGGCTATATCGACACCGAAGGGGAGGTACAGATCCCCTTCCAGTACAGCCATGCGGAATCCTTCCGGGACGGCATGGCGGTGGTGACCGTGGCCGGGGACGGCGGGGAGGAACGGTACGGGCTCATCGACCGGAAGGGGCACTGGGTCCTGGAGCCGTCCTTCTACAGGATTACCCGTGAGGAAGACTACTACGAACTGATTGAGAAACGGTATGACCCGGACCTGGACGGTTATATTTTCGTGAAAGGCGCCGCGGCCACAGACGGCCGGATCCTGATCCCCTGCGGCTACCAGTACATTGTATGGAACGGGCAGCACTTCATCCTCGAACTGCGTGTCTATAACGAAGAGAGAGACCGCTACTCCTACAGATACGGCGTCGCGGCCGCGGACGGCCGGATCCTGATCCCCTGCATCTATGACCGGATCGCTTACAGCGATTACCGGGAACTGTTCCGTGACGGGCCGGTTGCCATTGGCATGGCGACCGGGCAGTTATACCCGTTCTCCTATGTGTACGGGTTCGCGGATGCCTCCGGGGAACTGCTGACCCCCCTGCAGTATTACGGCCTTACGGACCAGATGTTCCGGGACGGGCGCTGCCTGGTCGGGGTCCCGGACCCGGGGCGTGAGGGAGAACTGCTGTACGGATACATCGACGCATCCGGGAAAGAAGTGATCCCCTGCCGCTATTCGGACGCGGACAGCTTCTACGGAGGCCGCGCATGGGTACGGTGGTACGACGAAGAAACCGGGGAAGAATGCGACGGATACATCGATCCGGAAGGGAAAGCCGTCGCGCCTGCCGGGAACGACCGGGCATTCCTGGATCCGTACGACGATTACATCGACCTGGCGGACGGCATCACGGTCGTTACGGCGGAGAACCCGGAAACCGGCCTGGGATACGGCATCGTGGATTCGAAGACCGGAAGGGAGATCCTCCCGGCTGAGTATATGATCGGGAACGCGGAGTCCTTCATGGATCTGCATTATTACCTTGAACGGAGAAAGGAATCCGGCGGGTTTTCGAGGGAAAACGCGGCGGAGTACTACCGGCTCCTCGCAGGCGCCCTGGTCCTCGGGAAAGAAGACGGGCACGGGAACCTGCAGTACGGGCTTTTCGCGAAGGACGGCACGCAGCTGGTTCCCTGCGAATACGCGGAGATGGCGCTGGTGCGGGACGGGCAGTACGGGTACGTGAAGAAGGGCATCAGCTACGGGCTCTTCGAGAACCCGGTGTTTGAAGCGCGTCCGGAGGAAGACCCGGAGCCCGTGACCGAGCCCGCGGAAGCCTCTTCCGAAGCGCCTTCTGCGGATCCGGAAGCGTCTTCCCAGGCGCCCTCCGCGGAATCCGGGGAGACCGGGACGGACAAGGGCACGGAAGAGACGAAGGCGCCCGGGTCCTCCGGCCGTGAGGACGAGGGGGACGGGTTCCCGCTGGGCCCCATCCTCGCAGGCGCGGCGGCGGGCGGCCTGGCGGTCGCGGTGGCTGCCGTGGTGATCGCGCTCCTCGTGTCGAAGAAGCACCGGGGGTAAACCGCCCGGACGAAAGGTTCTGAACGAATGAAACTGATCCATACGGCGGATCTCCATCTCGATTCCAGGCTCACCGGGAACCTGGACCGGGAGAAGGCGAAGATCCGTAAGACGGAAATCCTCCATACATTTACCCGGATCACGGACTACGCGGCGGAGAACGGCGTGTCGGGGGTGCTCATTGCCGGGGACCTCTTTGACACCGCGAGCGTTTCGGCGACCGCGCGGAACGTGGTGCTGGCCGGCATTGCGGGCCATCCGGAGATCACATTTTTCTGGCTGCGGGGCAACCACGACCGGGACAATTTCCTCTCGGGGCTCGAGGAAGTCCCCCCGAACCTGAAACAGTTCCGGGACCGCTGGACGTCCTACCGGTTCGGCCCGGTGACGGTGACCGGCGCGGAACTGAACCGGGAAAATGCGGGCGCGCTGTTCCAGTCGCTGTTCCTGGAGTATCCGGACATCAACATCGTCATGCTGCACGGGCAGGAGATGAAGAGCCGGCTGAAGGACAAGACGGAGGTCATCGAGCTGCCGTCGCTGAAGAACCGGAACATCGACTACCTGGCGCTTGGCCATATCCACAGCTATAAGGCGGAGAAACTCGACAGCCGGGGCGTCTACTGCTACCCGGGCTGCCCGGACGGCCGCGGGTTCGACGAATGCGGGGAGAAAGGCTTCGTGCTGCTCCATGTGGACGAGGAGACGAAGCAGGTCCGCCCGGAATTCGTGCCGTTTTCGTCCAGGACCCTGTACACGGTGGAGGCGGACGTGACCGGGTGCGCGAACACCCCGGAGATCGAGCAGGCGGTCCGGGCGAAGCTGGGACAGGCCTATCCGGCCTCGTCGCTGCTGAAGGTCCTGCTGACGGGCCGCGTGCCGGTCGAGTGCGAGAAGGACGTCCTGTACCTGGAAACGGTGCTCGGGCGGCAGTATTTCCACGTCCGGGTCGAGGACTGCACGGAGCTTTCCGTGAATTATGAGGATTACCTGTATGACCGCTCCCTCCGGGGCGAGTTCGTCCGCCTCGTCATGGCCGACGGCACGCTCTCCGGGGAGGAGAAAGGCGCGGTCATCAGGACCGGGTTCCGGGCGCTTTCCGGGGAAGAGATCTGAAGAAGGGGCATCCGGCATGAGACTGATATCCTGCCACATTGAGAATTTCGGAAGACTGCATGACTATACGCTGGAATTCGGACCGGAGAAGACCGAAATCCTGGCGGAGAACGGCTGGGGGAAGAGCACCCTGGCCTCTTTCCTGCGCGTCATGTTCTACGGCCTTTCCGGGGACAAGAAGCGGGACCTTTCGAACGAACGGGTCCGTTTCGCGCCCTGGCAGGGCGGCGTCTTCGGCGGGGACCTGGTGTTTGAAAGCGGCGGGAAGACCTACCGCGCCGTCCGCGTGTTCCGGGACCGGGCCGCGAACGACCTTTTTGAGTTATACGACGAATCGACCGGCCTGCGGTCCGCGGATTTCAGCCAGGACCTCGGGAAAGAACTGTTCCGGATCGACCGGGAGTCTTTTGCGCGGACCGCGCTGATCGGGCAGGACGACATTTCCACGGCCGCCACGGACGATGTGAACTCGCTGATCGCGCGCCTGACCGGGCAGACCGGGGACCTGGAACGCTTCGAGGAGGCGGACGCGGCGCTGAAGAAGACGCTGGACCATATGAACCCGGACAGCGTCAGGGGTTCCCTTGCGCGCCAGCAGAGCGAGCTGCTCTCCATGAAGACCCGGATCCGGAACGGGGAAGGGATCGAAGCGAACCTGCGGCGGGCAGAAGACGCCCTGCAGGATCAGGAAGCGCGTGCCAGGCGCGAAAAAACCGCCCTGAAAGCCGCGGAAGAACTCGAGGACCGCGCGGCTGCCGTGCAGATGCTGATGGCGAAAAAGGCCGAATACAGCAGGACAGAGCGGGTTTACCGCGAGAAGGCGGAAGCGTACCGAAAGGCGAAGGAAGCATTTCCCGTGCGCGTGCCGGAGAAAGAAGAACTGGAAGGGCTGGCTGAAGTCTCCGCCTCCATCGGGACGGACGCCCGGGAGTACCAGGACAGCAAACTGACGGACGCGGAGGCGGCGGAGTACGCCTCCTTAAACGCCGCTTTCCCGGAGACGCTCCCGGAGGACACGGCGTTTTCGGAAGCGTTCCGCGCCGCAAGACGGCTGGCCGCGCTGGATGACGAGATCCGCGTCCGGTGCCTGAGCCGGGACGAGAAGGACGCGTTAAGGGCGCTCGGGGAAGAGTTCGGGGAAAATGCCCCGGCCGGGGATGCGGGTTCCGCGTCCCGCGCCGAGACGCCTTCGGAAATGATGGCGCTCTACGGGAGCATCCAGGGCAGCCGGCAGCGGCTGGAGGTGAAGAAAGCCGAGCTGGAGCGCATGGACGAACACTTCGAGAAGGCGGCGTCCGGCATGCGGAGGGGCATGATCCTCCTGCTTGCCGCGGCAGGCTGCCTGGTGCTGGCCGTGCTCCTGTTCCTGCTCTTCGGGCAGGGCACCGCCTCGGCGGACATAGAGGACGCGGTGCGCCTCGTCGTGTCCGGGAGCGGCATGCCCCCCTGGAGCTACATGGTGCCGCTGGCCCTGTTCGTCATCCTGGTGGCGGCCGGGCTCATTGTCTTTTTCAAATATTTCCCGGCCGGGAACCGGCAGGCGGAAGCGGGGCTTGTGGAAGCGTCGGACGCGGTCCGGGAACTGTATGACGCCGTCCGGCAGGATGAGGAGAAACTCGGCGCGTATCTGGAGCGGCACGGGGAGACGGTCCGTCTCCCGGAGGACGCGGAGGAGCGGCGGACCGGTTCCGGGCGCACCGGGCGTGTGCTCAGGGCCCTTTCCGGGATCCAGCGCCGCTATACCCTGTATGAGCAGCTGAGGGAGAAGGACGAAAGCGTCCGGGAGGACGCGCTCTTCGAACGGAAGGCGGAGCTCTCCGAACAGCTGGACGCGTTCCTGGCCATCGGGCAGATGACCGCGGAAGACGGGGAATACACCGACAGCCTCTACCTCCTCCGGGAGCGGGCGAACCGCTGCCGGTATCTCCGCGCCCGGCGCGCCCGGGCGGACCGCGCGAAAGACGCGGTGCTGGATAAACGGACGGAACTTTCCGTCTTCCTGGAAGGGCTGGGGCTGCTGGACGGCAGCCGGAACGCGCCGAAGATCATGGAGATGCAGTCGCTGCTCGCCTCCCTCCCCGAGAAGCGTTCCGTCCTCCTGCTGACCCGGAACGCCATGGAGGAAGCGCTCACGGAGCGCTCCCGCTTCGTCGCGTCCAACGACATGGACGAGATCCTGAAAGAGACGGACACGACCGGCGTCCCGACGCCGGAAGAAGCCCGGGAAGCGGTCCGGGCCTGCCGCGCGCGGGCGGAAGCGCTGCAGGCGGAGCTGCTGAACGGCAGCCGCCAGGCGGAACTCCTCCGCGAGCAGTACGAGGCCTGGCTGGACCTGAAGGAGCAGGAAGGGGACGCGGCGGACGCCTATAACCGGGCGCTGACCCGTTATGAAACGGTCCTCCGGGCGCGGACGTTCCTGACAGAGGCCAGGGACCGCCTGACCGGGGCGTATACGGCGCCCATCCTGGAGGGCTTCCGGAAGTATTACGGGCTGCTGTCCGGGGATTCCGGCGAACAGTTCTCCATGGACGTGCGGAGCCGCATTTCCTACCGCGCGGAAGGGCTCCCGCGGGATACGCAGACCTGCAGCCGGGGGTACCGGGACCTTGTGGGGCTCTGCCTCCGTTTCGCCCTCCTGGACGCCATGTACCCGGACGAGAAGCCCCCGGTGATCCTGGACGACCCGTTCGCGAACCTGGACACGGAGAAGCTTTCCCACGCGGGCGCGTTCACGGACGCGGTTTCGAAGGAATACCAGATCGTATATTTTACCTGCCATGAGTCGAGGACGGCCGCCGCGGAAGGCGCCGCGGCTGTTTCCTGAGACGGGCGGCCCATTTTCGGGAGGACGTATGTATTACACGAATGCGGAAACAGAATCCTTATACAGAATCTTTGACCAGAACGCGCGCACGGGGTACCTCCGCCTGGACCTGAACGAGAACCCGGAAGGCCTGCCGGAGGCGTTCATCGAAGACGTGCTGAAAGACGTGACGCCGGAATTCGTCGGCCAGTACCCGGAGACGCTGCCGTTTACCGAGACGCTGGCGGCGTACCTGCACACGGACATCCGGCACCTCTGCCTGGTCAACGGGTCCGCGGAGGGCATCCGCTACATCATCCAGGCGTTCACGTCCCCCGGCGGCCGGATCGTGGGCGTGGTGCCGTCGTATTTCATGTTCCAGATCTATTCGGAGATGTACGGGCGGGACTATGTGAAGGTGCCGTACCGTGAAGACCTGACCATGGACGTGCAGGACATCCTGGACGCGCTGACGGACGAGACGCAGCTGCTGATCCTCCTGAACCCGAACAACCCCATGGGCAATGTGTACACCGAAGAGGAATTCGAACGCCTCCTCGACGCCGCCAGGGCGCATGAAATCACGGTGCTGGTCGATGAAGCCTACCACTATTTCTACCCGGGGACCTTCATCCGGTACGCGCTGGAGACCGAGCATGTGTTCGTGACGCGGACCTTCTCCAAGCTGTTCTCCATGGCGGGGCTGCGGCTCGGGTACGTGGCGGGGTGGCCGGAAGGCATCGCGCTGGTGCAGAAAATGTGTACCCCGCACAATACGAACGCCTTCGCCCTGAAGTTCGCGGAGAAGGCGCTGACCACGCCGGGCCTTGAGGAACAGCTGGTTTCCGACTTCCTCGAGGGGCGCGCGTACCTGACGGACATGCTGGACCGGAACGGGTACGAACACCGGGGCGACGCCGGGAACTTCCTGTTCATCCGTCCGAAGACGGACGCGGAAGTCCTCGTGAGGCGCATGAAGGAAGAGAAGAAGATCCTGATCAAATCCTATTCCGGGATCGGGAAGTTCGGGGTGTGCCTCCGCGTGACCGTCGGGAGCCGGCGGGTCATGGAACGGTTTATGGAGGCGCTGCTGGACCTCGACCGGGCGGAAGAGGACCGGTAAGCACGGGAGACGGAGCCCCGGGAATGACGCGGGGCGGGGGCAGGCGCCCGGCCGGGAGGCCGGGACCGACCGGAGATACGGGAAAAAGGCCCTGGCAGGACGGGGCTGAAAGGCGCAGGCATGAAAAAGGTAATTACGTACGGGACGTTTGACCTCCTTCACGAAGGACATTTACGGCTGCTCTCCCGGGCGAAAGCCCTGGGGGATTACCTGATCGTGGGCGTGACGAGCGACGATTTCGACAAACGCCGCGGGAAGATCAACAACCGCCAGTCCCTTGCGGAGCGCATGGCGGCGGTGGAGGCCACCGGGCTCGCGGACCTGGTGATCGTGGA
>JAGDAW010000227.1 GCA_017959345.1 Lachnospiraceae bacterium
ATATAGGATTCGCTGTATGGACATCCAAACGGAGGACGGAAGGTTTTTGCTGGATGACGACAGAGGACGCGTGTGTGGATCTTGAGAAGGCAAGGATCGCCTGTCGTTGGATTTGAAAAGGTTGACATCAAAAAAGCGGAAGGCCCGTTCATCTGATGGCCCGTCCGCTTCATTTCGCGTCCACGAGGGGATTCGAACCTCCGACCTGCCGCTTAGGAGGCGGCCGCTCTATCCTGCTGAGCTACGTGGACCTATTCAATTATCCGTTTTTGAACAGCAACGTGTATTATAGCAGATCGCGGCAGAAAATGGAAGAGCCGCGCGCAATATTTTTTCGCCTTATTCGCATGGGACAGCCTTTTTTGCCGTCCCGCTGCCCGCACCCGCCCCGTCCCGCTGCCCGCATCCGCCCCGTCCGGCCGCGCCATCCGCGAATGAAGGACGACGGGGGCATCCGGTTTGAATGGTCTGTCATGCATCTGTTCCGGGGAAAAGAAAAAAACAAAAACCCCTTGACTCTTACGCTGCGTCATGGTTTATAGTATACCTACCACGAGGAGGAAAAAGCCATGATGACCGTTCATGAAGTCAGCAATCTGACCGGGGTGAGTATCCGCACGCTGCACTACTATGACAAGATCGGCCTTCTGTCTCCCGCGGAGGTGTCGGGGGCCGGATACCGGCTGTATGATGAAGCAAGTCTCGGGAAGCTGCAGCAGATCCTGTTGTTCCGGGAGCTGGAATTCCCCCTGAAGGATATCCGGGAGATCCTCAGCAGCCCGGATTTTGACAGGGGCAGGGCGCTCAGCCAGCAGATCGAACTGCTGAAGCTGAAGAAGGAACATATTGAGAACCTGATCGGCCTTGCGGTCGGACTGAAGACAATGGAGGTGGAAGAATTGACATTTGATGCGTTTGATACCGGAAAGATCGATGAATACGCAAGGGAAGCCAGGGCTTCGTGGGGCACGACGGCGGCCTACCGGGAATACGAAGCGAAGTCCAAGGGCCGGACGAAGGAAGAGAACCTGCGGATCTACCGGGGGATGGCCGATATCTTCGCGGAGTTCGGCCGGATGCGGGACACGGATCCTGCTTCCGATGCGGCCCGGGCCATGGTAAAGAAACTGCAGGATTATATTACCGAGCATATGTACACCTGCACGAAGGAGATTTTAAGCGGACTCGGAAATATGTATGCCGGCGGCGGGGATTTTACCGGGAACATCGATCGGATGGGCGGTGAGGGCACGGCCGTGTTCGCTTCCCGTGCCATAGAGGCCTACTGCAGGTCCTGAGCCGCCGCTTCTTCCGAAAATCTCACACTTCATGCGGGAACTGTGCTATACTGTACGCGCGCCGGGCGTGGAATCCCCCGGCAGCGTTCGAAATCTCAGGGATCCGTGGTGAAGATGAAAATGCGTAATTTCAGACATACAGGATGCATCCTGTTATCCGTGGCCTTGCTGCTGCTTTTTTCCGGATGTGCCGGAAGCGGCCGTTCGCGGGAAGAGGGGCATCCGTTTGACTTTTATATTGATTTGACGACGCAGGAAGACATCGCCGGTTTGTCCGGGGAATCTTTCGTGAAGGGCGTCTTCCCATTCACACTGATGACGTTCCAGCGGCCGGGATATGCGAATCCCCAGGCGGGGCAGTTCGCAATCCTTGCGGTGCCTTCTTTTGACGGGCTTGAGTACTCCCCGTTCAACAGGGCCTGTGTGAAACAGGAAGACACGGCCATTATGCAGGACCGCGGGAAAAACCCGATCCTGATAGACGAAGCACTGGCAAGAGCCGAAAGACTGAAGGTGGGAGACCGGATCGTCCAGGAGACGAAAGCTTCCGATACGCCGCTGACGTTTACGGTTGCGGGAATCTACCGCCATACCCAGCTCTTTGCCCAGTATGAGGCGGTCGCCCTGATCAATGACCAGCTCAGCCAGGTCTTTTCCGACAAGGCGGATGAGATGGGGTATACGAACGCCTATGTCAAGGCGTCGGATCTTATGGCGCTGCGTGCGTACTTTGATGAGGCATTTATCCCGCATTTACAGCTGAAAGGCATGTCGGAAGAGGAGATCGCGGCGATACCGAAGGAGGTCAAAAAAGCCTACTATGAAACCTATGAGGCGCACATGAACCGCATGAAATGAGCTGTGAAATCACGGTTTCTGCGCAGTGCACGTTTTCTTCGAATTCATTTACTAAAGGCCGGGCGGCGGCCTGTCCTGTTTCCGAATCCGCACCATAGGATGGGCTTTGACAGGACGGCGTCTGAAAATGTCCGCCCGGATCATCACGAAGGTGTCTCTCCACCGGCAGAGGCGCCTTTTTTTATTGACCGTCAGGTGCGGTCCCTGTTGACTTCTTCCGGCAGCGGAAGTATAATATATTCCACTTGTGGACTACAGGAGGCTGTTTATGCTGAAACACGGTATCCTTGGCCTGATCAACAACGGTGACAAAACCGGCTATGAGATCATGACGGTATTCAGGGATTCCCTGAAGCATTTCTGGACAGCGCAGACCAGTCAGATTTACCGGGAACTCCGGACGATGGAAAGGCGGGCTGGATCCGCCGGCGGAGCGCCGCACAGGCCGGGAAACCGGACCGGAATGTGTTCTCCATCACGCCGTCCGGACGCGAAGAACTGCTGCGCTGGCTCCGGGCCGACAACCTGCCGGCCGGGGTCCGGAACCCGTTTCTGATGAAGACCTTCTTCATGGGCGAATTGCCGGCAGAAGAGAACATCGCGTTTTTCAAAGCGTTCCGGGAGAATGCCGTCTTCCCCG
>JAGDAW010000228.1 GCA_017959345.1 Lachnospiraceae bacterium
AGGAGCGCACGGTGGATGCCGGAGACGCCCGCAAGCTGCGCCTGCGTCATATTCAGTGTTTTCCTGCGCGTGCGGACCGTGTCCGCCAGTTTTTTCAGCGAAAACCGTTTCATCGGATCGGAATCCTTTCCCGGAATGGTTCTTAAGTCGGATCATATGGAGGCAGGGGCGGTATAAGCGGAGGAACAAACGGGAAATGTCATTTTGGATAACATATTATGCCGCTATTTGCCGCCAGGAACCTGCCAACGCAGGGCATTATAGCAGAAATGTCTTCGCTGCGCAACAAAAAGATGAAAAAGGGAGAAATAAAGGTGGATGGGCGTATTGGCAGTCTCCTGTGGGATGGTGGGAAGAGGACCGACCTCATTTTTCGGCAGATTTAGTAAGAATTCGAAAATCAGCCGATTTTTTGCAGCCGGTTCCCCCGAAAACTTCGGCAGATTCGAATAAATTCTAAAAATTAGCCGAAAAAACATTGACTCACCCACTCATTTCCACTATAATATGAAAATGAAGCGGGGAAAAACTGCGGCCCCTGCAGCCTTGCATGCGGCTGGGTGTATGGTTTTTGCCGGTTTCCGCGCTGACCTCCATTTTAAAGATCAGGAAGAGAATCAACGCAGAAAGGTAGGTGGTGCTTTATGGAATACATCAGACGGCATCTGGAATCCCGGATACTTGAATTGAGCAGATCATACGCCGCGATACTTCTGACCGGTCCCCGGCAGGCAGGCAAGACAACCATGCTGCGGGCGCTCGCCGGGAAGGAAGGCATCGAGCGAAATTATGTAACCCTGGACGATCTCACCGAACGGGATCTGGCTAAGAACGACCCGGCGCTGTTTCTCCAGCTTCACAGACCGCCAGTGCTTATTGATGAGGTCCAGTACGCGCCGGAGCTCTTCACCTATATCAAGATCCATATCGATGCGCATCACAATCCCGGTGATTTCTGGCTGACCGGTTCACAGGTTTTCCGCCTGATGCGCGGAGTCCGGGAATCCCTGGCCGGCCGCATCGCGCTGCTGCACCTGTCGCCCCTGTCGCAGCGGGAGATTGTCGGCGCGCCTTGTGTGCCTTTTACGACGGATCTGGACCGCCTGCGTGACGGACAGGACCTGGTACAGCCCGTGACCGCGCCGGAGCTGTTCGCCCGCCTGTGGAAGGGTTCGATGCCTGGCGTCATCAGCGGGCAGACGCCGGACCGGGATATCTTTTATTCGTCTTACCTTGCCACTTATGTGGAACGGGACATACGGGAGCTGTCCGGAACTGTGGATGCCCTGAAATTCAGCCGTTTCGTCACGGCTGTTGCCGCGCGCTGCGCCCAGATCCTGAATTACAGCGCGATCGCGGAAGACGCGGATATTGATCTTCCGACTGCGAAAGCATGGGTCAATATCCTGGAAACACTCGGCATCATTTTCCTGCTTCATCCGTATTCCAACAACGTGCTGAAACGGACGATCAAGACGCCAAAGGTATACTTCTATGATACCGGGCTCGTCTGCTATATGACCCGGTGGTCTTCCCCGTCAGTTGCCGAGAGCGGTGCCATGAATGGCGCACTGCTGGAAAATTATACAGTCTCAGAGATCGTGAAGAGCTACCAGAACGCCGGACTGGAACCATATCTATATTTTTACCGTGACCGGGACGCCAAAGAGATCGATGTGGTACTGGAAGGAGACGGAAAGCTTTGCCCGCTGGAGATCAAAAAAACCGCGGCGCCGGATAAAAGACTGACCCGTGTCTTCAGCGTAATCGATAAAAGCCCGCTCCGGCGCGGCACCGGCGCGGTCCTCTGTCTGGCGGACCATCTCAGCGCCTTTGACCGGGAGAACCTCATTGTCCCGATATGGATGATCTGACCAAAACCCGTCCAAAAACCGGGAACTTTTTCCTTTACAAGCGGGGCCAAATATCGTATAATGTGGTATCAGGGTTCACGGATCACAATATTTATGTGTATCGCAGGCGTTGTGGCGTCCGGAACCGGGGGATACAACATCATGTATGCGTGTCCCGCGCCGGCCTGCGGCCGGCAGAAAAAACAGCCTGTCCCGGGAAGGAGCGTAACGGGAAGACTGTCAGCGCCAGGCCCCCCGGGAGAGGGGTGACGAGGAATGGCAGTTGTCGAAAGACTCGGCGGATGCTGCCACGGCGGATAAAGCGCGGTGCGTCGAAAGAGGGAAAGCAAAAAGCGGAATCAACACCGTAACAGAGGTTCTCTCAACACTGTGGTTTTACATAAGGGAAGGGGCAAAACAGTTTGCCCTGTTCTTTTGCGGTATTCAAACCGCAGAGATGTGTAGAGCATACAGGACAGCGGAAGACCCGCTGAGAGAGGAATAAACAGATTATGCGTGTAGTGATTCAGGAAGATTACGGTAAGATGTGCAGGTGGGCGGCGTGCTATATCGCGTCCAGGATCCAGGCCCATAACGAAGGCCCGGAGAAGGACCGTCCCTTCGTGCTCGGCCTCCCCACGGGCTCCAGCCCCATCGGCGTCTATAAGGAGCTTGTACGGATGAACCGGGCAGGGGAACTGTCGTTCTCGAACGTCGTCACGTTCAATATGGACGAGTACCTCGGCCTCCCCCGCGAACACGACCAGAGCTACTGGTATTTTATGCATGACAACTTTTTCGACCATCTCGTCGATATGAAGCCGGAGAACATCAACATCCTGAACGGCATGACGGAGGATCCGGAAGCGGAGTGCGCCGCGTATGAGCGGAAGATCGCGTCGTACGGCGGCATCGACCTTTTCATGGGCGGCATCGGGGTCGACGGGCACATTGCCTTTAACGAGCCCTTTACGAGCCTGTGTTCCCGGACGGGCGTCCGAAACCTGACGACGGACACCCGCATCGTGAACAGCCGTTTCTTCGGGAACGACCCGGAGGCCGTGCCTTCGCAGGCGCTTTCCGTCGGCGTCGGCACCGTGACGGATTCGAAGGAAGTCCTGATCCTCATCAACGGGCACAACAAGGCCCGCGCGCTTGCGGCCACGGTCGAGGGCGGCGTCTCCCAGAAGTGGACCTGCTCCGCGCTCCAGATGCACAACGGCGCCATCATCGCGTGCGACGAGGCGGCCTGCGGGGAGCTGACGGTGGATACGTATAAGTATTTCCTGGACATTGAAAGAGGGGAGCGGCTCTGATGTATACGATAGCGGAGCTTTACGACCTGGACCATACACTGGCCGCGGATTACCTGCGGCAGTTTACCTACCCCTGGGAAGCGCTGAAAGGCATTAAGGAGATGATCCTGGCGCTCGGCCCCACACTTGGGGAAGAATACGAAGAAGTGCAGCCGAACGTCTGGGTGCATAAGACGGCGAAGGTGTTCCCGTCCGCGTATCTCGGCGCCCCCTGCATCATCGGGCCCCGCACGGAAGTGCGCCACTGCGCCTTTGTCCGCGGGTCTGCCCTCGTCGGCGCGGACTGCGTCGTCGGGAACTCCGTCGAACTGAAAAATGTGATCCTGTTCGACCACGTCCAGACGCCCCATTACAACTACGTGGGGGACAGCATCCTGGGTTACTACAGCCACATGGGCGCGGGTTCCATCACGTCGAATGTGAAGTCCGACAAGAAGCTTGTCGTGGTGCACAACGGGACGGAGCAGATCGAGACCGGCATGAAGAAGTTCGGTGCCATGCTCGGCGATTACGTGGAAGTGGGCTGCAACGCCGTCTGCAACCCCGGCACGGTGATCGGGCGCAGGAGCAGCGTGTATCCGACGTCCTGCGTGCGCGGCACGGTGCCCGCGGACAGCATTTTCAAGAACAGCGGAGAGATTATCCACAGGGAGGAACGCGCGTAATGGGCAAGTATTTCGGTACCGACGGCTTCCGCGGGGAAGCGAACAAGAACCTGACGTTTGACCACGCGATCAAGATCGGCCGCTTCCTGGGCTGGTACTACGGCGCCAACCAGGGGAAGAAGGCGAAGGTCGTGATCGGGAAGGACACCCGGCGGAGCTCCTACATGTTCGAGTACGCGCTCTGTACCGGACTGATGGCGAGCGGCGCGGACGCCTACATCATGCACGTGACGACGACGCCTTCCGTGGCGTACATCACCCGTGTCGATGATTTTGACTGCGGCATCATGATCTCCGCGTCCCACAACCCGTATTACGACAACGGCATCAAGCTGCTGAACGGGAGCGGGGAGAAGATGGACGAGGAGACCATCCTGAAGGTGGAAGAATACATCGACGGGAAGATAGAGATCCCCATCGCGGAGCGCGGCGAAATCGGGCGCACCGTGGACTACGTGGCGGGCCGGAACCGCTACATCGGCTACCTGATCTCCATGTCCAAGTACAGCTTCCGGGACAAGCGGGTTGGCCTGGACGTGGCCAACGGCGCGGCCTGGTCCATCGCCACG
>JAGDAW010000229.1 GCA_017959345.1 Lachnospiraceae bacterium
GGCGCCTCCGTCTACTCCGCGAGCGAGCTCGCGACGGAGGAATTCCCGGACCTCGACGTGGGCGCCCGGAGTTCCGTCTCGCTTGCGAGAAGGCTCCAGGACCCGCTCGCGGAGCTGGTGAAGATCGACCCGAAATCGATCGGCGTCGGCCAGTACCAGCACGATATGGACCAGAAGAAGCTCGGGGAATCCCTGGGCCATGTGGTCGAAGACGTGGTGAACCGCGTCGGCGTGGACCTGAACACCGCGTCCCCGTCCCTGCTGTCCTACGTCTCCGGCATCAATAAAACCCTCTCGAAAAGCATCGTGGCGTACCGCGAGGCGAACGGGCCGTTCCGGAGCCGGAGCGCCCTGAAGAAGGTGCCGAAGCTCGGGCCCAAGGCCTTTGAGCAGTGCGCGGGCTTCTTAAGGATCCGGGACGGCGCCGAACCTCTTGACAATACCGCCGTCCACCCGGAGAGCTATGCCGCCGCGAAGGCGCTGATCAAGCAGGCCGGCGCGTCGGAGGCGGACCTGAAGAAGGGCGGCCTCGCCGGCATCTCGAAGAAGATCCGGGACCGGAAGGCGGCAGCGGAAGCGCTGGGGATCGGCGTGCCGACCCTGGAGGACATCCTGAAGGAGCTCGAGAAGCCCGGGCGGGACCCGCGTGATGAAATGCCGTCCCCGGTCCTCCGGTCGGACGTGCTGGAGATGAAAGACCTGAAGCCCGGCATGGTCCTGAAGGGCACGGTCCGCAACGTCATCGATTTCGGCGTCTTTGTGGACATCGGGGTGCACCAGGACGGGCTGGTGCACATTTCCCAGATCTGCGACCGGTATATCCGGCACCCGCTGGAGGCCGTGAAGATCGGCGACGTCGTGGACGTGAAGGTGCTGGACGTGGACCTGAAGCGGCAGCGGATCTCCTTAACCATGAAGCTGTAACGGCGGATCCCGCCGGGCAGGAAGGCGTGACGGCGGCGCCGGCAACGGAAAAGATGACTGAAAGACAGAAGCAGCAGAACACAGTTTCCAGATCGGTAAGACGGTGGATTTCCGGGAACACGGCCTCCCTCGAAGGGAAGACGGCCGCGGTCACGGGTTCGACCGGGAGCATCGGCACGGCGCTCTGCGGGTACCTCGCGTCGCTCGGCGCGTCCCTCATCCTGGTCGACCGGAACCGGGGAAAGTCGGAAGCGTTCCGGGACCGCCTCCGGGCGGAATACGGGGTCCAGGCCGAGTGCCTGACCGCGGACATGTCGGACGCGGCCGGGGTTAAGGAAGCGGCGGAGGCCCTGGAAAAAAGGCCGGTCGATTTCCTGGTCCTGAACGCCGGCGCCTACCGGATCCCGCGTGAAGAGACCGCCTTCGGCACGGAAAATGTGTTCCAGATCAATTTCCTGTCCCCCTATTTCCTCGCCCGGACGCTGCTTCCTTCGCTCCGCGCCCGGAAAGGGCGGGTCGTCGCGGTCGGGAGCCTCGCGCACCTGTTCGCGAAGACGGATCCCGCGGACCCGGATTTCCGGAACGTCCGGAACGGGGGGAAAGTCTACGGGAACTCGAAGCGGTACCTGATGTGGGCGCTGATGGACCTGTTTGCCGGGGAAAAAGACGCGTCGCTGGCCGTCAGCCATCCCGGGATCAGCTATACGAACCTGCTTTCGAATTACCCGCCCCTCCTGGACGCGCTGGTCCGGTACCCCATGAAGGCGCTTTTCCTGCGCCCGGAGAAGGCGTGCCTCCCCATCCTCCGCGGCTTTTTTGAAGCGACGGAGGCGGACGAATGGATCGGGCCGCGGGTATTTTCGATATGGGGGCTGCCGGCGAAGAAGGCGCTCCATTCCGTGAAGGAAGAAGAGCGGGCGCAGATCTGCCGCACCGCGGAGGAGATGTACCGGAAGATGCGGGCGTACGGCGCGCACGGATGAGCGCTGTCTTCCTCAGGATCGGGACCGCGAAGGGATGAGATGCGGGCGTACGGCGCGCGCGGATGAGAACAACCGTTCAGGAAAGGCCTGTTGTATGCGTTATTACCTGGATATGGCCTCTGTGAAGGCCGGACATATGGACCTGGCGGGCTGGGCCGCCCCGGACCGGGAGGGGACGAAGCTCTCCTACGACGTGCTGGGGCCGGACGGGCAGTCCCGCAGCCCGGAAGTGATCGTCACGACCCGCCCGGACCTCGGATACACATTGTTCCGGGACCCGGACCGGCCGGACCTCGGATTCTACCTGAGGTTCCCTTACGCGCCGCATGAGACCGTCACGCTCCGGATCACGGAACGGCAGGGGGATACGGAAGTCGGGCGGCTCGAGAAGAAGGTTTCGGATCTCAGCCTCTCTTTCCGGAAGGCCGGGAAGGCCGTGAAAGGGCTCTTCAGGAAGCCGGTTTCCTTCGGGAAGAAAGTGATCGATAAACTCACCCATGCGGATGAGAAACGGTACCGGGCGTGGTTCCTTGCCCACCGCGCGGACGCGGAGACCCTGCAAAAGCAGCGGGAGGCCGTATTCCCGTACGCCCCGCTGATCAGCGTGCTGGTGCCGCTTTACCGGACGCCCGTGCGGTATTTCCGGGAGATGGCGGACAGCGTGCTGGGGCAGACCTACAAGAACCTGGAACTCGTGCTCGCGAACGCGTCCCCGGAGGACGCCGAACTTGCGGAGGCCGTCCGGGCGTACGCGGCGAAAGACCCGCGCGTCGTCGTGGCGGACCTCCCCTTGAACCTCGGGATTTCGGAAAATACGAACGCGGCGGCGCGCGCGGCGCGCGGCGAATACGTCGCCCTGATGGACCACGACGACCTGCTGGAACCGGACGCGCTTTATGAATACGTGTCCGCCCTGAACGGGAAGGGCGGGACGGTTGCCGGCCGGGCCGCCGGAACCGCGGAAGGGCAGGGAACTGCGGAAGCCGCCCGGGAAGAAGGGCAGGAGGCTGCCGCGGACATCCCGGACATTGCGCTGCTCTACTGTGACGAAGACAAAATCACGGAGGATTCGGAGGCCTATTTTTACCCGAATTTCAAGCCGGATTTCGCCCCGGCGTTCCTCACCGTAAACAATTACGTCTGTCACCTTTCGGTCGTGAAAAAGGCCGTTTTTGACGCGCTGGGGGGCCTTCGGAAGGCGTTCGACGGCGCGCAGGACCACGACCTGGTCCTCCGGATCGCGGATGCGGGCGGGAAGGTCGTCCACGTGCCGTGCGTGCTGTATCACTGGCGGAGCACGCAGGCCTCCACCGCCTCCGGCGCCGGGGCGAAATCCTACGCCGTGGACGCGGGGCGGCGCGCGGTGGACGAACATTTTAAACGCGCCGGCCTTCCGGCGCACGCGGAACAGGGGCCGGTGGAAGGCTGCTTTTTCACGAGCCGGTATACGCTCCCGGGGAAGCCGCGTGTCTCCGTGATCATCCCGAACAAGGACCACATTTCCGACCTGGAGGCCTGCCTGAAATCGCTGTATGAGCGGTCGACGTACGGGAACCTGGAAGTGATCGTCGTCGAGAACAACAGCGTGGAGCCCGCGACGTTCCGTTTCTACGAGGACGCGGAAGCCCGCTATCCCGGCCTGAAGGTGCTTCGCTACGAAGGCCCCTTCAATTTCTCCGCCATCAACAATATGGGCGCCGCGGCGGCGTCCGGCGAATACCTGCTCCTCCTGAACAACGACGTTGAAGCGGAGTCCCCGGATTTCCTGGAACGGATGATGGCCTACGCCATGCAGGAGGACGTGGGGGCCGTAGGGGCGCGGCTGCTTTATCCGGACCGCACGGTCCAGCACGCGGGGATCCTGGTGGGCTTCCGCGGGGTCGCGGGGCACCTGTTCGCGGGGCTCCCGGAAAACAAACCCGGCTATATGGGCAGGGCGGTGGCCACCCAGGAAGTGTCCGCGGTGACGGCGGCGTGCCTCCTCGTGCGCCGCGGCGTCTATACGGAAGCGGGCGGCATGGACGAAGCCCTGCAGGTCGCCTTCAACGACGTGGACTTCTGCCTGAAGGTCCGCGAAAAAGGGTACCGGAACATTTACGTGGCCGAGGCGGTGCTCATCCACGCCGAATCGAAGTCGAGGGGCGTCGAGGACACGCCGGAGAAATTCCGGCGCTTCGCGCAGGAGGCCGCGCGGGTCAGCACCCGCTGGCATATCCTGAAAAACGGGCCGGAACGCTTCGAAGACCCGTATTACAACCCGAACCTGTCCTATCTGGAATGCTTCGGGCTGGGGGACTGATACAGATGAACGAACAGGAACGCTATGACAATCTGGACGGCCTGAGGGCTGTTTCCTGCCTCGCGATCGCCGCCATGCACATCCGGGCGAACGCCGCATTCGATCTTGCGCCGTGGGCCAGGACGATGGTGGGGTCCTGGACGCATTTCGTCTACCTGTTCCTGATGATCAGCGGGTTCGGGATGTTCTGCGGGTATTATGAACGCTTCCGGGACGGGAAGGCGGACGTCAACGCGTTTTACCGGAAGCGGTACGCGAAGATCCTGCCGTTCTTCGGGCTGCTGATCCTCGCGGACCTCATCATCGAGCGGTCCGTCCCGCACCTCATCGAAGGCCTGACGGAGCTGACCCTGGTGTTCGGCCTGCTCCCGAACAACTCGATGGAGGTCATCGGCGTCGGCTGGACGATCGGGATCATTTTCCTGTTCTATATGCTGTTCCCGTTCTTCGTGTTCCTCTGCTGGAGCCGGAAGCGGGCCTGGTTCAGCTTCGCGGTTTCGATCCTTCTCTGCGTCGCGTGCTCCCTGTATTTTTTCACGGACCGCTTCGTCATCGAAGGGTTCGCGCCGCGGCACAGCTTCCTGTACTGCGCGCCGTATTTCCTGTCCGGCGGGCTTGTATACCTGTACAGGAATGAGATCCGGACGTTCGTGTCCCGGTTCCGCTGGCCATGCCTCGGGGTGTGCGTCCTGGTCACCGTGCTGTATTACGTATGGCTCCGCACCCGGATCAGCATGGACGACCCCGGCCCGTGGATGCTCGCGGTGTTCCTGCCGTGGCTGGTCTACGCGGTCGGTGCGAAAAGCGCAGTCCTGAGCAACCCGGTCATGAAGTTCTTAAGCGGCATCAGCCTGGAGATCTACCTGGCGCATATGGTGGTTTTCCGGGCGTTCGAGAAGCTGGATATCCTGTATTTTGCCGGGAACGGCCCGCTGGGGTTCGCGGCGCTCTGGGCCGCCGTCGTGGGATTGCTGATCCTGTGTATCCTGGCGTACCGGTGGGTGTACGGGCTGGTTTCCGCCCGGGTGCGGAAAATGAAAGAGCGGGGATGACGGTATGGAGAATCAAGAAAAGAAAAGGAAATTCCGGCTGATTCCGCAGGTGCTGATCCTGTTCGCGATCGCCATCCTGGTCACCGGGATCATCACGTTCGTGACGGAGCATACGATTTCGGAACAGACCATCCGCGGGCAGATCGAGGCGTTCGCGTCCGAGATCGCGGAAGAAGCGGTGGCGGCGGTCCGGGAGTACCCGGCCTCCGACTGGCTGATTTCCTACTGGTACACCCACGCGGACGAAATGGAGATCGAATACGACGCGGAGTACGGGCCGGGGACCGTGACGGAGGCGAAGAGCCGCCTGCTTTCGGAACACTGCCCGGGCATCCAGCTGAAATACGCGGACCGGGGGGCGGTGGAAGCCCTGGACCCGGAGGACCAGAAGCTTTATGCGGAGGTCGCCTATTCCTGGCTGATCACCCGCATGAACGAGATCAAGCGGTCGTACCGCATCGATTTCCTGTTCTGCGTCGTTTCGGATTCAACCTGCCTGTCGCAGTTCTTCCTGCTGAGCGCGTCGGACCCCGGCGCGGTGCGCGGGACGAGCTATGAAGAGGTCTATCCGCTGGGGCACACGGTCACCGTGGGGCCGGACCAGCAGGAGGCGATGCGGCGCGCGGCGGAGAACGTTTCCCATCTGGCGAATGCCGGCAGCTACGTGGACTATTACACCTGGTTCACGGAGGTCCAGGGGCAGCCGGTCTATATCGGGATCACGTATAACCTGTCCGACATCCGCGCGACGGCCGCCGCGGAGGCGCGCCGGGAGACGCTCTACGCGATGCTTTTCCAGGTGTTCCTGTCCCTGGTCTGCCTGGTGCTCATTTACCGTTTTGTCCTGCGCCCCCTCAAGAAAGTGCAGGAGAACATCCGCCTCTACAAGCAGACCAAGGACAGCGCCGCGATCATGGAGAAGATGAAGGCGGTCCGGTCGCACAATGAGATCGGCGACCTCTCGGAGGACGTGACGGCGCTTGCCGCGGAGATGGACAATTACGTCAGCCGTATGGAGACGATCACGGCGGAGCGGGAGCGGATCAGTACGGAGCTGTCCCTGGCGACGCGGATCCAGGCGGCCATGATGCCGCACATTTTCCCGCCGTTCCCCGACCGGTGCGAGTTTGACATCTACGCGAGCATGGACCCCGCAAAAGAAGTGGGCGGCGATTTCTACGACTTCTTCCTCGTGGACGACGACCATCTGTGCATGGTCATGGCGGACGTATCCGGCAAGGGCGTGCCCGCGGCGCTGTTCATGATGGCGTCCAAGATCATCCTGCAGAGCTGCGCCATGCTGGGCGGCTCCCCGGCGGAGATCCTGACGAAGACGAACGAAGCCATCTGCTCCAACAACCAGGAGGAAATGTTTATCACGGTCTGGCTGGGCATCCTGGAGATCTCCACCGGCAGGCTGACCGCGGCGAACGCCGGACACGAGTACCCGGTGCTGCAGAAGACGCCCGGCGGCCCGTTCGAACTGCTGAAGGACAGGCACGGCTTCGTCCTCGGCGGGATGGCGGAGATGAAGTACCGGGAGTATGAGCTGCAGATGACGCCGGGCACGAAGCTGTTCCTCTACACGGACGGCGTGCCGGAAGCGGCGGACGCGGACGGGAAAATGTTCGGGATGGCGCGCATGCTTGCGGCGCTGAACGAAGAGCCCGGCGCGGAACCGGAGCAGGTCCTTGAACATGTGCGCGCGGCCGCGGACGGTTTTGTAAAGGACGCGGAACAGTTCGACGACCTGACCATGCTCTGCATGGTGTACCGGGGGCCGCAGGGGGATCCCGCGGAACTGGAGACGGACGCCGCGGTACAGAACCTGCAGCAGGTGCAGGATTTCGTGGACCGGCGCCTGGAGGATACCGGCTGTCCCGGAAAGACGCGCCTCCAGGTCGCGACGGCGGTGGAAGAGGTCTTCGTCAACATCGCGCAGTACGCGTACCAGCCGGGCACCGGTTCCGTGAAGGTACGGGCGGAGGTCCGGGGGGAACCGGAGCGGCTGTTCCTGACCTTTACGGACAGGGGCGTTCCCTTCGACCCGCTGCAGAAGCCGGATCCGGACGTGACGCTGGGCGCGGAGGAACGCGGGATCGGCGGCTTAGGCATCTTTATGACGAAGCGGATCATGGATGCGGTTTCGTATGAATACCGGGACGGATGCAACGTCCTGGTCCTTGAAAAGAATCTGGAGCCATAAAAACGCCCCTGCCCGGGAGACGGGCAGGGGTGTTTTAACGATACGCGGACGGCCCGGGGATGCCTTCATGATTCCTTCGGGGTGAACGCCCGGACGATCGCCGGAACCAGCATCCCGCCGGCGGAATTCCCGAGCGTGATGACCACGGTGCAGAGCAGCATCCAAAGCGTATAATCGCCGGCCGCCGCGAAGTAGAACATGTCCGCGACGCAGTGCTCGAAGCCGCTCAGGATGAAGGCCGCGACGCACGCGAAGAGGATCAGCGGGTTCTTGGTTAACTTATAGCCTTCCACGGCGGCGTACATCAGGATGCCGCAGAAGATGCCGAGGAGGAACAGGCTGAAGAGCCCGTCGGAGAGTTTCGGCGCGGTCAGGGCAGCGGCCGCTTCGGACAGCCCTGCACCGATCCGGGTCGCATTCACGGCGAGCCCCGACAGGATGCAGCCTGTGAAGTTCCCGAGCCAGATCAGGAGGAGGTCCCGCAGGTACGGGAGGACTTCTCCTTTTTTCTTCTCCGCGAGGTACCCGATCTTCCCGGTATAGAGGTTCAGCCTGTGCGCGCAGATGGCGTAGAGCCCCACGGCGAAGAGGACCGCGCCGGCGATCCGGTTCCCGGAAGAGAGGAAGACGCATCCGCCGATCGAGATCATGATTCCGGCCGCCACCGCCTTGAAGAAGGTCAGGAGCGGCTGTTTCAGCTGAGACATTTTCATAAAATCCTTTCCGCGCAGGAGATGCGCATGTCCCGTCCATAACGGCAGGGGGCACAGAGGCCCCCTGCCGGTTCGTCAGTATTCGAAAGATCCTTCAAAGACCAGTTTCGCGTCCCCGGTCAGCAGTACCCGTTCATCGCTGTAATTCACGATGAGGTCGCCGCCAAGGAGCTTCACCGTCACGTCCACGCCCTTGTCGCAGAAACCGTTCTCCGCGGCGGCGATCACAGCCGCGCAGGCGCCGGAGCCGCAGGCCAGCGTTTCGCCGGAACCCCGCTCGAAAACGCGCATGCGGAGGGTGGTGCGGTCCGCGACGCGGACGAATTCCGTGTTCACCCGCTGCGGGAAATAAGGCGCGTACTCGAATTCCGGCCCGATCTCTTCGAGGTCCAGGTGGTCGATGCCGTCACAGAAGACGACGCAGTGGGGGTTCCCGACGGATACCGCGGTGATGCGGTATTCCTGCCCGCCGATCACGGCCGGGACGTCGATGACTTCTTTCAGGAAACCGCCCCCGGGGCCCGGCGCCGGGACCTTCGCGGGGACCAGGGCCGCGTCCAGCACCGCTTTCCCCATGTCCACGGAGACGGAGCTGACCTGCCCGTCCTGGATGTAGAGCAGCAGTTCCTTGACGCCGCTCCCGGTCTCGACGGTCATGGTCTCCCGTTTCACGATCCCGTGGTCATACAGGTATTTCGCGATGCACCGGAGGTTGTTGCCGGCGGTCAGGCCTTCGCTGCCGTCGCGGTTGAAGGTGCGCATTTTCACGTCCGCGACATCCGAACGCTCCATCAGCACCACGCCGTCCGCGCCGATCCCGTAGTGGGGCGTGCAGAGGTGGATGCAGAGGGATTCCGGACACGTCACGGAACCGTCGAAATTCTCGATGAAAATGTAGTCGTTCCCGGTGCCCTGCATCTTCGAGAAGCGGATGGTCTGTTTCTCCTTCCGCATCCGGCAGATGTCCACAAGCTCCGTGTTCGATTCGGTATAGCGGCTCGAGAGGATGTCCGCGAGCGCGTTCGCCGTATCCGGGGACGTCATGCAGGGGATGGACAGCTGCATGGCGCGCCGGTGCAGCGCGTTGTAATCGCCGACCGTGGCGTCCGTCACGGCGCCCGTATAGATGATGTACTGGATCCGCCCGGCCTCCATCAGCTGCAGGAGTTCGTTGTCCTCCGTCAGGTTCCGCACCGGGACCACGTCGATCCCCAGGCGGGCAATGGCGTCGGCGGTGCCGGTGGTCGCGTAGATCCGCACCCCCTGGTCATGGAATTTCTTCGCGAGCGAGAAGACGTCCTGGTAATCGTGCTCCGCGACGCTGATCAGCACGCCGGTCTCCCTGAGGTGCTCCGGGGACGGGACGCGGAAACCCGCGGCCGTCAGGCCCTTGAAGAGCGCTTCCGGCATGGTGCGCCCGATGCCGAGCACCTCCCCGGTGGATTTCATCTCCGGGCCGAGGATGGAGTTCGCGTCCGAGAGCTTCTCGAAGGAGAAGACGGGGACTTTCACCGCGTAGCAGGGCGGCGTCCGGTACAGCCCCGTGCCGAAGCCCAGAGACTGAAGCGGGGTGCCCAGCATGACTTTCGATGCGAGGTCCACCATCGGGACGCCCGTCACCTTGCTGATATAAGGGACCGTCCGGGACGCCCTGGGGTTCACCTCGATCACATAGAGCTCGCCGTGGTAGATCAGGTACTGGATGTTCACGAGGCCCTTCGTCCCGAGGGCGAGCGCGAGCTTTTCGGAGACTTCGCAGATCTTCTTCAGGAACCGGTCGGTCAGGTTATAGGGCGGGTAGACCGCGATGGAGTCGCCGGAATGGACGCCCGCGCGCTCAATGTGTTCCATGACGCCGGGGATCAGCACGTCCTTCCCGTCCGAGATGACGTCGACTTCCAGCTCCGTGCCGGGCATATATTTGTCGACCAGCACGGGGTTCTCGATGCCGCCGGACAGGATCGTCGTCATGTAGCGCACCACGTCTTCCCGGGTGCGGGCGATGGTCATGTTCTGGCCGCCGATGACGTAGGAAGGCCTTAACAGCACGGGGTATCCCAGCGTCTCCGCCGTTTCGACGGCTTCTTCCAGCGTATGGACGCCGGCGCCCTTCGGCCTTCTTATGCCGAACTGCTCGAGAAGTTCGTCGAAGCGTGCCCGGTCTTCCGCGATGTCGATGCCTTCCGCGGAGGTGCCGAGGATCCGGATGCCGTGGCTGTCCAGGAATTTCGTAAGCTTGATGGCGGTCTGCCCGCCGAAGGCGACCACGACGCCGATGGGCTGTTCCACCCGGATGATGTTCATCACGTCTTCGGGGTACAGGGGCTCGAAATAGAGCCGGTCCGCGGTGTCATAGTCGGTCGAAACGGTCTCCGGGTTGTTGTTGACGATGACGACGTCATAGCCCTGCTCCCGGAGCGTCCAGACGCAGTGGACGGAAGAGTAGTCGAACTCGATGCCCTGCCCGATCCGGATGGGGCCGGAGCCCAGCACCATGACGACGGGCTTCCCGGAACGCGGGAAATGGCGCGCCTCGCAGAACGTGTCCGTGCTGCTGTAGAAATACGGCGTCTCCGCGTCGAATTCCGCCGCGCAGGTGTCCACCATGTGGTAGGCAAATGTGCATCCCGGAAGCGACTCCGCCCCGCTGATCCGCTTCAGTGCGGCGTCGGGGTAGCCCAGGCGTTTGCCTTCTTTGTAATCCGCCTCCGACAGCGCGCCGGTGCCTTCGATCCGCGCCTCGTAATCCGCGAGGTTTTTCAGCTTCGCCAGGAAGAAGCGGTCGATCTTCGTGAGCTCGAAGATCCGGTCGAAGGAGACGCCGGCCTTGATGGCTTCGAAGACCGTGAACAGCCGGCGGTCGTCCTGGTCCTTCAGGCGCTCCTCCACGGGGCGCGCGTCCAGCGGCGGCGCGTTCAGCGTATCCAGGCCGATCTCGGCGCCGCGGACCGCCTTCAGGATGGCGGCTTCGAAGCTCGTCCCGATGGACATGACTTCGCCGGTCGCCTTCATCTGGGTGCCGAGCCTGCGGCTGGAACCCGCGAATTTGTCAAAGGGCCACTTGGGGAATTTCGCGACCACGTAGTCCACGGAGGGCTCGAAGCAGGCGCAGGTCTTCCCCGTAATATCGTTTTTCACTTCGTCCAGCGTATACCCGAGGGCGAGCCGTGTCGTCAGCTTCGCGATGGGGTAGCCGGTCGCTTTCGACGCGAGGGCGGAAGAGCGGGAAACCCTGGGGTTCACCTCGATCACGGCGTACTCGAAGCTGTCGGGGTCCAGTGCGAACTGGCAGTTGCAGCCGCCCACGATCCCGATGGCCGTGACGATCTTCAGCGCGGCCGTCCGCAGCATCTGGTATTCTTTGTTCGCGAGCGTGAGCGCCGGCGCGACGACGATGGAGTCGCCGGTGTGGACGCCGACGGGGTCCACATTTTCCATGGAGCAGACCGCGATCACGTTGCCGGCGCGGTCGCGCATGGTTTCGAATTCGATCTCCTTCCAGCCGGAGATGCATTTTTCGACAAGGATCTGGGTGATGGGGGAGAGGTCGAGGCCGGTCTTCGCGATCGTCTTCAGTTCTTCTTCGTTCTCCGCGATGCCGCCCCCGGTGCCGCCCAGCGTGAACGCGGGGCGCACGATGACGGGATAGCCCACGTCTTCGGCGCAGCGGAGGGCTTCATTGACCGTCGACGCGATGCCGGAGGGCACCACGGGCTGGCCGATGGCTTTCATGGTGTCGCGGAACAGCTCCCGGTCTTCCGCCTTATCGATCCCGGAGAGGTCGGTGCCGAGCAGCCGGACGCCCTGCGATTCCAGCCACCCGCCGCGGCTGAGCTGCATGGCGAGGGTAAGGCCGGTCTGCCCGCCGAGCCCGGCGAGGATGCCGTCCGGCTTCTCCTTCACGATGATGCGCTTCAGGGTCTCCTGCGTCAGCGGCTCCAGGTAAATGCGGTCCGCGAGGTGGCGGTCCGTCATGATGGTCGCGGGATTCGAGTTGCAGAGCACCGTTTCGATGCCTTCCGCCTTCAGGACGCGGCAGGCCTGGGCGCCGGCGTAGTCGAACTCCGCGGCCTGGCCGATCACGATGGGGCCGGACCCGATGACAAGAACTTTACGGATGGTATTATCTCTCGGCATGTGCGTGCCCCCTCTCCATCATGCGGATAAACCGGTCGAACAGGAAGACGGTGTCCAGGGCGCCGGCGCACGCTTCCGGGTGGAACTGCACCGTAAAGCAGTCCTTCCCGGGGTACTCCACGCCTTCGCACGTCCCGTCGTTCGCGTTCGTGAAAATGACGCGGCCGATCCCGTCAAGGCTTTCGCTGACGACCTCATACCCGTGGTTCTGGCTCGTAATGTACGTCCGCACGCCGTCGGTCTCACGGACCGGCTGGTTGACGCCGCGGTGGCCGTATTTCATCTTCCGGGTCTTCCCGCCCATGGCGATGGCGGTCAGCTGGTGGCCGAGGCAGATGCCGAAGAGGGGGAGGGTCCCGATCATTTTCCGGATCTGGTCGATGGCGAATACATTTTCCGCGGGGTCGCCGGGGCCGTTCGACAGCATGACGCCGTCATGTCCCGCACCGAGGACGGTCTCCGCGGGCGTATCCGCGGGATAGACCGTGATCCGGCAGCCGCGCTTCAGGAGCTCACGCTCGATGCCGTGCTTTGCGCCGTAATCCATGAGCCCGACGGAGAA
>JAGDAW010000230.1 GCA_017959345.1 Lachnospiraceae bacterium
CGGCGCTTCCGCCTGGTCGCCGTCAGGATCCGTGACTGGAACGACGACCTTTCGCCGTGGGAAGCGCCGGCGGTATTCGGCAAAGAAAACTTCGGCAGCGGCGCTTCAAAAACGCTTTGCGAACTGCTGAAGCTCTGCGGCGACAAAAGCCGGACCTATTACATCGGCGGTTATTCGCTCGCCGGGCTGTTCGCCCTGCTGACGGCGGATGCCTATAAGGACAATGCGGTTGTGCAGAAAGCGGCGGCGGCCCTCTACGGGTATTATGCGGCGGCAGCCGCTTACTATAACTAGAAAAGAGGAGGGAGGAAGAGCAGATGGAGAAGTATGAAGTGCCGGAAGCGGAAGTCATCCGGTTTGCGATCGAAGACGTGATCACCGCAAGCGAAACCGAAAGCGAAACCAAAGAAGACATCGTCGGGCCGGAACTTTGAAAATGACCGTCACTGCGGGGCGGGAACATGGCGTTCCCGCTTCCCGGGTCTAAAGGGGGACAGACAGAATCGATGAAACTAATCGCTGTAACAGAGGAGAACTGGCTCGAGGCTGCATCCCTTTCGGTAAAGGCGCATCAGAAGGGATATGTGGCACCGGCGGTCGGCATTCTGGCAAGAGGCTATGTATACCGTGACTGCAACGCGAAAATCCATGCGTTTGAACAGGACGGCGTCATCGTCGGTATGGCGCTGGTCCGGGAATTTACGGATGAGCCGATGGGTTATGACCTGCAGCAGTTCATGGTGGACGGACGGTATCAGAACCGCGGCTATGGCACACAGGCGCTCCGGCTGATCCTGGATGAACTGCGGAAAGAGAACCATTACGGCCATGTGGAGCTTTGCGTGAAGAAAGCGGATACGGAAGCCATCCGTCTCTATGAGAAGTCCGGGTTTGTGGATTCCGGATATGTGGACGAGGACCTGCCGGATTCGCTGAATATGATCTGTGATCTGCACGGCGGAGACAGGCGCTGAACCGGTTCCGGAACGGAACCCACGTAAAATACTGTATTTACAAACATACCCGGCTGTGCTATGATACCTGCAGCGGGCAAAGAAGTCTGGACGGATTTCTTTGCCCGCGCTTTTTTATTTTCCGCGGGGCCGGGACCGGTCCTCCGGATGGATCCGCACAGATTCCCGCATGGAGAGGAGGAATATCGATATGGCCGCGTTTGATCAGGTACTGTCCGGGATACCCGCCCTGGACCAGGTGCTGGACTATATACGGATGGGGGACAACGTCGTATGGCGCGTATCGGACCTGGATGAATTCCGGCGTTTCGCAGACCCCTTTGTGGCGCAGGCGAAACGGGACGGCAGGACCATCATCTATTTCCGCTTTGCCAGCCATCCGGAGCTGGTGCCGGAATGCCCGGAGGTCAGGCGGGTGTACATCCCGCTGTCCCACCGCTTTGAGACCTTCACGGTGGAGATCCACAAAGTGATCGAACAGGCGGGCCGGGACGCGTTCTATGTGTTCGACTGCCTTTCCGAGCTGCAGACGGCCTGGGCGACAGACCTGATGATGGGCAACTTCTTCCGGGTCACGTGCCCGTTCCTGTTCATCCTGGACACGGTCGCGTTCTTCCCGATCATCCGGGGCCGGCACTCCTTCAACGCCATCACCAAGATCAGCAATACGACGCAGCTGTTCCTGGACGTTTACTCGGACCCGGACCGCGACGCCGTCTATATCCGCCCGCAGAAGGTCTGGAACCGGAATTCGGCCACCATGTTCCTGCCGCATGTGTATGAACCGGCGACAGGGGCGGTCCGGCCGATCCGCGACGGCGTGCAGACCAGCCGTTTCTACCAGGTCATGGACCGCTGCCAGCGGACGCTGGAAGAGCAGCACGTGGACTCCTGGGACCGCTTCTTCAACCAGACGAAGGTGCTCCTCGAGAACGGGGTCCCGGTCGAGGAGCGGTGCAGCCGGATGTGCAACATCATGATGACGCGCGACGAACGCCTCCGGGTGCTCGTGAAGAAGCATTTTCTCCCGCAGGATTATTTCCGCGTCCGGGACCACATGGTGGGCACCGGGATGGTGGGCGGCAAGACCTGCGGCATGCTGCTCGCCCGCGCGGTCATCCGGAACCTCGCGCCGGACATTGACCGTGTCCTGGAGCCGCACGATTCTTTCTATATCGGTTCGGACGTGTTCTATACCTACATTGTGGACAACGATTTCTGGGACCTCCGGATCCGCCAGCGCACGGAGGAAGGGTACTTTGAACTGGCCGGGGCGCTGGAAGAGCGGCTGAAAAACGGCGCCTTTTCGGAGGAGACAAGGGATCAGTTCCGGCACATCCTCGAATACTACGGGCAGGATCCGTATATCGTCCGGTCCAGCAGCATCCTGGAGGACGGCTTTGACAATGCGTTCGCCGGCAAATACGAATCGGTCTTCTGCGCCAACCGCGGGACCCCCGAAGAGCGGCTGGAAGAGTTCGAGAACGCCGTCCGGACCGTCTACGCCAGCTCGGCAAGCCTTTCCGCGCTGGACTACCGAAAAAGGCGCGGCCTGGACCGGCGCGACGAACAGATGGCCCTGCTCGTGATGCGCATTTCCGGCTCCGCATACGGGTCTTATTTCATGCCGTGCGCGGCGGGGGTCGGGTACTCCTTCAGCCCCTACCGGTTCCTGAACGATATCGATTCCTCGGCCGGCATGCTCCGCCTGGTCATGGGGCTGGGGACGTCTGCCGTGGACCGGACGGAGGGGTCTTATCCGCGGCTGGTCAGCCTGGACAAGCCGGAAGCGACCCATTACGTCACCAGCGCCGAGAAGCACCGCTACGCGCAGCGGCGGGTCGAGGTGGTGGACCTCGAATCCCGGCGTCTGGGCCGGGTGACCCTGGAAGACCTGGAACCGGTATTGCCGTCTTTCCTGAAGGCGCAGGTGCTGGAACACGACTGGGACGCCGAGGCGGCCTTCCGGGAGCGGGGCGAGTACCGGTCGATCCGGTTCATTTCCTGCCTCGGCCTGGTCCGGAACAAAGCGCTGATAGAGCAGATGCGCAGGATGATGCGGGTGATACAGGAAGAGTACGGCGAACCGGTCGACATCGAATATACCGTCAATGTGTCCGGCAGCGGCGAATACATGATCAACCTCCTGCAGTGCCGGCCGCTGCAGGTGTTCCGGGATGTGGGCAGCGTGACCATGCCCGAGAACATCCCCGAAGACCGGATCCTGCTGGAAACGCGCGGCGCTTCCATGGGGCTTTCGCAGAAAACCCGGCTGGACCTGATCGCGTATGTCGACCCGATCGGGTATTACAACCTGCCTTATTCGGACAAGCCGAAGGTCGCGTCGCTGATCGGGCAGATCAACTGGAAATACCGGGACCAGGGCAAACACATGATGCTGATGGTGCCCGGGCGGGTCGGGACTACGTCGCCGGAGCTGGGCGTCCCGACGACGTTCTCGGACATCAGCAGCTTTGAGGCGATCTGTGAGATCGCGGAGAGCCGGGCGGGCTACAATCCGGAGCTCTCTTACGGCAGCCACATTTTCCAGGACCTTGTGGAGGCGCAGATCCTCTATACGGCGGTGTTCCCCGGGCAGAAGACGCCGCATTTCCATCCGGAATACCTGCGCCGGGAAAAGAACGTCATCACGGAACTGCCGCAGGGAGACGCGTGGAAAGACGTCGTTACGCTTGCGGATGTCAGCGGGCAGGGCTTCGAGCTGTACCATGACCTGAAAAACGAACGGTTCCTGGTCTGCTTCTGACGCGCGGGCGCGCACGGCCGTCCGGCGGAAAACCGGATTCCGGCGGCCTGCCGGGCGTGGCCGGGGACGTCCGGCACCGGGAAATGAGGAACCCACCCGCCGGGGAATACACATTGCGCATTCCGGGATGCTGTGTTATAGTGAATGCCGAAGGCGCGAAGGAGGATTTCCCCGGATGCGTGATGCGGAAGACCGGCGGCGGGCTGCCGGAACGGGCAAAGGAGAGGGATTCAGAAGATGGCATCGATGAATTACAGGGTCATTGACCGGGAGACCTACTACAGAAAAGGCGTGTTCCGCCATTTTTCGGAAGACTGCAAGTGCTCGACTTCCATGACGGCGCGGATCGACGTGACGGACCTCGCGGCGTTTTCCGAAAGGACCGGGACAAAGTTTTACATCAATTTCCTGTATATCCTCTCAAAGGTGCTGAATTCCCGCGAAGATTACAGGATGGGTTATCTCTGGCAGACCGGCGAGCTGATCTGTTATGACGTAATCCATCCCACGCAGTACGTCTTCCACGAAGATACCGAAACCTGCACCCCGGTATATACGGAATACGACGCGGACTATGAACGGTTCTGCGCCGGCGCCCTGCGGGATCTGGAGGCGGCAAAGAAGACCCGGGAATACGGCCTGGATGCGGCCGGCCACCCGAACTGGTTTGACGCGTCCTATATTTCCTGGCTCTCTTACGACGCCCTTCACATCGAACTGCCGGACGGATACCTGTATTTCCTGCCGATCATCAACTGGGGAAAATACAGGGAGGAGAACGGCAGGCTGGTCATGCCCGTGACGGTCCGCCTGAACCACGCGGTTGCCGACGGGTACCTGGTCGCAAATGTATTCCGCCTCCTGGAACAGGAGATCGCGCTGCTGGTCAGACGGTGACCGGTTCCGGGTGCGGCCTGGACCGCCGGGCGGGAATCCGGTCCCTGCCTGCGGCGGGAAAAAGCAACGGATTGTTGCTTGCGGGAATCCCGCCCGTCCGTTATAATGGCTTTAAAAGAACACCGGAGGTAGACATATGGAAACGAAGGATATCCTGCGGCAGCTTCGTGAAAAGCACCACCTGACCCAGGAGCAGATGGCGGAGCGCGCCATGGTCACCCGGCAGGCGGTGAGCCGCTGGGAGAACGGGGAGACGCAGCCCGGCACGGACACATTGAAGATCCTGTCCCAGGCGTTCGGGGTCTCCATCAATACGCTGCTCGGCTCCCCCAGGCAGCTGGTCTGCCAGTGCTGCGGCATGCCGCTGGAGGATGAGATCATCAGCCATAACCGGGACGGTTCGCTGAATGAGGATTACTGCCAGTGGTGCTACGCGGACGGGACCTACACCTACAGCAATATGGACGACCTGATCGAGGTGTGCATCCCCCATATGCTTGGGGAGAATTTTACGGAAGCGGAAGCCCGCGCCTATATGAAGGAGATGCTGCCGAAGCTGGATTACTGGAAACGGTATGAGGAGCTGAGCGACCAGGGGCAGTTTGATGCGTTTAAGAAGAAACTGGTGGAAGAGATCAATGACCTGCACATCGAGGGCATGCCCACGGTGGAGAAGCTGAATGCGCTGGTCGGGAATTACGTGAACCTCGAATACCGGCTCCCGGGCGGGCAGCAGGTCCGGTTCCTGGATGACCATACGACGTACCTGGGCTGCCAGCTGGAACCGGAGTTCGGGGAGGGACGCTGTTTCGGCGTCCTCGCGAACATGGACTTCATCCTGATCTGCACTTATGAGGCGGAGGGCGCGAACCCGGAACTGGTCCTGTATAAAAAACGATAAAAAAGAACAGAAAAGCGGGGCCCCGAAGCGATCCGAGACCCCGCGCTTTTTTGTTTTATTCTTCTTTGAAGGTGAACGCCGCGTTTCTTAAGAGGTCGTTATAGCCGGCGATGGAGACCTGCTGCCACTCGGCGGCGGTGCCGGCGTAGACGGCCGTCTCCAGCCCCGAGTAGTAGAAAGCGGCCCTCTCGACGGTCTTCAGGCTGGCCGGCAGCGTCACTTTCTTCAGGCTCTCCGCGTATATGAACGCTTCTTCCCCGATCCGGGTGACGCCTTCGGGGATGACAAGCTCCGTGATGGTCCTGCTGCGGGCGAAGGCGTATGCCCCGATCGCCGTGACGGACCCGTCCGCGGGGATCACGCTGGAATTGCACCCGGCCACGAGCGTCTTCGAGGCGGTCTCGATGATGCAGTTCCCCGCGCTGTGGTAGGTTTCATTGCCCTCCTTGACGGTGAACTTCTCCAGCTGGTCGCAGCCGCGAATGAACTCCGGCTCGAGGTTTCGCACATTTTCCGGGATGACGAGTTCCGTAAAAATGTTGTTGACAAACGCGTACCGCTGGATCTGCTCCAGCCCGCTGCCCAGACGGACCTCCGAAAGATGCGTACAGTCATCGAAGGCGTTCCGGCCGATCACTTTCAGCGAATCCGGCAGGTCAATGCGCTCGATGATGCAGTGCCTGAACGCGGCAAAACCGATCTCTTCCAGGTTCGCGGACAGACGGACCTCAGCCAGCGAATAGCAGCTGTCGAAGCATTCGTCCCCGAGCACCCGGATCGTGTCGGGAATGAAGATCTTTTCGATCGGGGAGTTATAGAAAGCAAACAGCCCGATGCGCTCCACGCTGCCGTCCGACGGGATCACACTCGCGGCACATCCGCTGTAAAGCTGCTTCTCCGCCGTTTCGATGATGCAGTTCCCCGCGGAATGGAACCGGGGATTGCCTTCTTCCACCTTCATCACGGACATCCCGCTGCAGCCGGAGAAGGCGTTGCACTGAAGATCCGTGAGCGACTTCGGGATCGTGATCTCCCGGAGGCCGGTCCGGTAGAAGGCCCACTCGCCGACGGTCCTGAGCCCGGAAGGGAGGCGGACTTCGGTCAGGGCGGTACACTGGTCGAATGCCCGGGTCCCGATCACTTCCAGGCGCTCAGGCAGCGAAATGTGTTCCAGCGCCGGGCATCCGTAAAAGGCGTCCTTCCCGATGGTGACCAGGGTGTCCGGGAAGATGACTTCCGTGATGTCCGGGTTCCTGTTAAATGCGTTTCCCAGGACTTCCGTGACCGGTTTCCCTTCATAAAGCCGGGGGATGACGACCACGGTATCCGTGCAGCTGCCGATGCCGGCCAGCCCATAGCTTTCCCCGTCTTCCGAAAGGGTAAAGGCCAGCCCCTCGCTTTCCGCCAGCTGGACCGGGGGATCCGGGGCCGGCCCGGGCTCAGGCGCCGGCGGCAGGAAGAAGGTGGAGAAGGCGAAAATGATTGCGGACAGGATGGCGAACAGACTGTCCCTGATGACGAATATGGACATAGAGTACCTCCTGATTCAAATGGATGCGTTTAAACGATCAGATCGTCATGGAATGTGATGGGCGCTTCCGTCAGCGCTTCGTTGAACCCCATAATGACCAGGTCCTGCCACTGCTTCGCGGTGCCCATGTACGTGACCGACTCCGGCTCCGTGTCCGAGAAAGCCGCCCCGTTGACGACCTTCAGGCTGAGCGGGAGCGTGATTTTCTTCAGGTCGGACGCGCCAAAGAACGCCTCTTCCCCGATCTCCGTAATCCCCTCCGGGATCACGATCTCCGTCAGGCCGGGGCAGTAGCTGAACGCGTTGGCCCCGATCACCGAAACCGACCTGTCCGCGGGGATCGAACTCTTCTTACAACCCGCGATCACCGTTGAAGTCGCCTTCTCGATGATGCAGTTCCCCGCGCTGCGGTAATACAGGTTCCCCTCTTCCACGGTGAGCGTTTCAAGGGCGGCGCAGTTCGGGAAGAGCGGCATGGTGAGCGTGCGGACGCTGGCCGGGATGAAGAGTTCCGTGATCCCGCTTTCCTCAAACGCGTACCGGCCGATGTTCTCGAGCCCGCTGTTCAGCCAGACGTCCTTAAGCTTCCGGCAGGACATGAACGCGCTGCCCCCGAGGTCGATCAGGCTGTCCGGCAGGACAATGCTTTCGAGGCCGCTGTTCCGGAACGCCGCGATCCCGATCCGCCGCAGGGACTCCGACAGGCGGATCTCCTTCAGCGACGCGCAGCTTTCGAACGCTTCGTCCTCGATCACCGTGACCGTGTCGGGCATGGTGAAAGCCGCGAACGGGCAGTAGGCGAACGCGAACTGCCCGATGCAGTCTACGCTGCCGTCCGCCGGGATCACGCTGGCAGCACAGCCGGCGTACAGCCGCTTCGCCGCCGTCTCAATGATGCAGTTCCCCGCCGAATGGAACCGGGGGTTCCCCTCTTCGACTTCCATGACGGTGAGTTCCGGGCAGCCCGCGAAGGCCCCGCTGTGGAACTCGGTCAGCCCCGCCGGGATCGTGACCGTCCGGAGCCCCGCATTGAGGAACGCCCAGCTGCCGACCTGCTTCAGGCCGGAAGGCAGCCGGACGGAAGCCAGGGCGGAGCAGCGGTCAAAGGCCCGGAGCCCGATTTCTTCAAGCCCGTCGGGAAATGTCACATTTTCCAGGGCGGTGCAGCCGTAGAAGGCGTCCGTCCCGATGGAGACCACCGTGTCCGGCAGCGTGATGCCGGTCAGCCCGGTATCCTTGTAAAAGGCCTGTGCGCCGACGGCCGTAACCGGCTTCCCTTCATAGAGGGCGGGGACCACAATGG
Source organism: Lachnospiraceae bacterium (assembly GCA_017959345.1). Lineage (GTDB taxonomy): Bacteria > Bacillota > Clostridia > Lachnospirales > Lachnospiraceae > UBA1267. The sequence continues at coordinate 8,374 of JAGDAW010000230.1, forward strand.
CCGTATCCGTGCAGCTGCCGATGCCGGCCAGCGTATAGCTTTCCCCGTCCGCGGATAGGGTAAATGCGAGCCCTTCGCTGACGGTTCCCGGTGCCGGGGGCGGCTCCGGGGCGGGCGTCTGCCGGGACGCCGCGAACAGGCCGAGGATGAGGGCCGCGAGGACCGCCAGGATGGCCGGAAGACTTTCCTTTGCTGAGAAGAACATGGTGAACCTCCTTGTGATGTTTTCCGCATTTTTACCGAAGGTATGGGGGACGGCGCGACGCGGGGCGTGCCCCTCACGGACATCGGGATCCCGGACGCCGACACGGCGGATCCCCGCGCGTTTTCGCGGGGCGTGCCGGTGCGGGCACTTCGCCCCGGCAGCCGTCCGGATGCGCCCGGGCCGGAAATAACGGAAAGTGTCAGGAACAGTATACCATGTCCGGCCGCGGTCCTCAAGGGAAATATATCCCGCCTGCGAAAGACCCCGGCATATAGAACATAAAGCGGCTTTTCGTTGTTATGATGTGCGGAAGACGGTGCGGCGGCATCCGGGCAGGACCGGGTGCCGTTGTGTTTCATAGAAAACCTTGCCCGGCGCATAAAATTGTGGTATTCTGTATAAACATGAATTAGAACGACCGGGCCCTGCATGGGGGTCCGGGAAGCGTGTATTCCGGATGCGGCAGGAGGTGCCTGTGATTTACCTGGATTATTCAGCCAATACCCCCGCGGACCCGGCGGTCCTGGAGACGTACGTCCGCACGGAACAGGCGTTTTTCGGGAATCCGAACGCGCGGCACCCGGCGGGCGCCGCGGCCAGGGAGAAGCTCGGGGAAGTGACGGGCGGTATTGCCCGGCTCCTTTCCGCCGGGCCGGATGAGGTGATCCTGACTTCCGGCGCCAGCGAAGCCAACAACCTGGCCGTCAAGGGGATCGCGCGGGCACAGCGGAACGTCGGGAAACATATTCTTTCGACGGCGCTGGAACACCCTTCCGTCAGCGGGCCTCTTACATGGCTGCAGGAACAGGGCTATGAGATCGACCTCCTTGACATCGGGCGGGACGGGAAGATCGATCTGGAACAGCTGGAGGCGCTGATCCGGGACGATACGGTCCTCGTGGCGGTGACGGCGGTGGACAGCGAGCTGGGGGTCGTCCAGCCGGTGGAAGAGATCTGCAGGATCGTCCGGCGGTTTCCCGGCTGCAGGCTCCATGTGGACGCGGTGCAGGCGGTCGGGAAGATCCCGTTCTCCTTCGACGGGCCGGATACCGTCAGCCTGGCCGCCCATAAATTCTATGGGCTGAACGGGAGCGGGATGCTGTATAAAAAGCGCGGGACCGTGATCGAACCCCTGATCCACGGGGGCAGCGGCGCCTCCCTTTACCGGAGCGGTACCCCGGCCCTTGCCCAGGCGGCGGCACTGGAGGCGGCGCTTTCGTCCGCCCTTCTCTGCCGGCCTGAGCGGTATGAGGCGGTTATGGCGCTGAACCGGATGCTGAGGGACGCATTGTCCGGGTATCCGGCGGTCCGGGTCAACAGCCCGGATGACGCGGTGCCCCATATCCTGAACATCAGCGTTTCCGGCGTAAAAGGCGCGGACATGCAGCGGGCCCTGGCCGGGAAGGGCGTCTGCGTCTCCGTCAAATCCGCCTGTTCCGTGGAAGGGACGCCTTCCAGGGCGGTCTTCGCCGTGACCCGCGACCGGAAGAACGCCCTTTCCTCCTTCCGGATCAGCCTCAGCCATCTGACAACCCCCGGGGAGATCCGGGAATTCCTGGAAATACTGGACCTGTGCATAAAGGAGCGGACGCCGTGAGAGAACCGTTGAAAAAATACCAGCTGGTGGAGAGAAGCATCCAGAAAAAGTTCCATAAAGTGCTCTGGACGCCCTTCGTCCGGGCCGTCAAGCAGTACGGGCTGATCCGGGAAGGGGACCGGATCGCGGTCTGCATCTCGGGCGGGAAGGATTCCATGCTGATGGCGAAGCTGATGCAGATGCTCCTGTCCCACAGCGATTTCCCTTTCGAACTGGTCTATCTGGTGATGGACCCCGGGTACAACGAAGTGAACCGGCAGAAGATCGAAAGCAACGCGGCCCTGCTGAACATCCCCATTACGGTTTTTGAGACCGATATTTTCGACGTGGCGAACAGCACGGACCAGTCCCCCTGTTACCTGTGCGCCCGGATGCGCCGGGGGAACCTGTACGCGAAGGCGAAAGAACTGGGCTGCAACAAGATCGCGCTCGGCCACCACCTGAACGACGTGATCGAGACCACGGTCATGGCCATGTTCTACAGTTCCCAGCTCCAGGCCATGCTGCCGAAGCTGCACAGCACGAATTTCGAAGGGATGGAGCTGATCCGGCCCCTGTACTGCATCCGGGAGGAGGACATCCTCGCCTGGAGGACGTACAACGAACTGGAGTTCATCCAGTGCGCCTGCCGTTTTACGGAGAACTGTTCCGTCTGCGACAACGGCGGCGGGGGCTCGAAGCGGCAGGAGGTCAAGAACCTGATCCGGCGGCTCCGGCGGGACAACCCGGATATCGAGGCCAGCATTTTCAACAGTATCCATTCCGTGAATATCGAGACGTTCCCCGGATACAAGAAAGCCGGTATCGTGCATTCCTGGCTGGAGACGTACGGGGACTGAGCGGGAAATGTGACCGAAACGGGCTGTGGGGACACGGCCCGTTTTTATGAAGGCCCGGAAACGGCCGGACGGGCGGGTCCCGGGGGTGTGAAAGGCCCGGCGGCGCGCGGTTCGCGGCAAATTTGGATTGACTCGTAATACAGGTTCATGTATAATCCAAATGTTATACCGGAGTTATGCAATCATTGGAAAGAAAGAGGAGAATAACATGAGATTAGGTATCTACGGATATGGCAACCTCGGGCGGGGCGTCGAATCCGCTGTCCTGCAGAACCCGGACACGGAGCTCGCGGGCGTATTCACCCGCCGCAGCCCCGAAAAAGTAAAAACCCTGACGGGCGTGCCGGTCTATCACGCGTCGGAGATCGGGCAGTTCACGGACCGGATCGACGTGCTTATCCTTTGCGGGGGCAGCGCCACGGACCTGCCGGGCATGACCCCGGCGCTCGCCGAGCGGTTCTGTGTCGTGGACAGCTTTGACACGCACGCGAACATCCCGGCGCATTTCGCCCGTGTGGACGAGGCCGCGAAGAGAGGCGGGAAGCTCGCCCTGATCTCCGCGGGCTGGGACCCGGGCATGTTCTCGCTGAACCGCCTGTACGCGTCCGCGATCCTTCCGGAGGGGAAGGATTACACGTTCTGGGGCCGCGGCGTCAGCCAGGGCCATTCGGACGCGATCCGCAGGATCGAAGGCGTCAGGGACGCCCGGCAGTATACGGTCCCGGTCGAAGCCGCGCTTGAGGCGGTGCGTTCCGGCGCGAATCCAGAGCTTTCCGTCCGCCAGAAGCACACCCGCGAATGCTACGTGGTCGCGGAGGAGGGCGCGGACCTTGCGCGGATCGAGCGCGAGATCAAAACCATGCCGAATTATTTCGCGGATTACGATACCACCGTCACTTTCATCAGCGAAGAGGAGATGCGGGAAAACCATTCGAAACTGAACCACGGCGGCTTTGTGATCCGCACCGGCGTCACCGGGCTCGGGAAGCAGAACCGCCACGTCATCGAGTACAGCCTGAAGCTGGACTCGAACCCGGAGTTCACGTCGGGGGCGCTGGTCGCCTTCGCCCGGGCCATAGATAAAATGTACCGGCGCGGCGAAACCGGCTGCAGGACCGTGTTCGACGTGGCGCCGGCGGACCTGTCGCCGCTTTCCGGGGAAGAACTCCGGGCGCACCTGCTCTGACGCGGACCGCGCGGAGGGAGGAACGGTTTATGGAGAAGGACAGAGAGGCCCTCGGCCTTTTGTTTGACCATCTGGATATCGGGGAGGACGGCGTCCTCCGGATCGCCGGGCAGGACTGCGCGGCGCTTGCGGCGCGCTACGGGACGCCGCTTTACATCATGGACGAAGACCGGATCCGGGAACGGTGCCGGTCGTATCTGGGCGCCGTCCGGGACGCGTTCGGCGCGGACGGGCAGGTGCTTTTCGCGTCGAAAGCCGCCTCCTTCAAACACATTTACGAAATCATGAAGGAAGAGGGCATGGGCATCGACGTGGTCTCCTGCGGGGAGATCCGCACCGCGCTTGCCGCCGGGTACCCGCTTTCGAAGGCGTATTTCCATTCGAACAATAAAACCGACGAAGACATTTCCTATGCCATGGCGCACGGCGTCGGGACGTTCGTCGCGGACAACGAAGAAGAGCTTTACGCGGTCGAAAAGGAAGCCATGAAGCGCGGTGTGACGCAGAAGGTCCTGCTGCGCCTGACGCCCGGCATCGACCCGCACACGTTCGAGGCGGTCGCGACCGGCCGCGTGGACTCGAAATTCGGCTCCGCCATCGAGACGGGGCAGGCGGAACAGGTCGTGAAGGAAGCGCTGGCGCTGCCGCACGTGCGCCTGACGGGCTTCCACTGCCATGTGGGGTCCCAGGTCTTCGATTCCGGGATCTACCTCCGGGCGGCGGACGTGATGCTTTCGTTCATCGCGGAGATGAAGGCGCGGCTGGGCTATGAGGCGGAGGAACTGGACCTCGGCGGCAGCCTCGGCGTCCGGTACGTGAAGACGCAGCCGGTCCTGGACTACGGCAGCGTCATCCGTTCCGTGGGGGCCTTCGTCCGTGAAAAATGCGCGGGCCTCGGCATCCGCATGCCGCGCGTCAGCTTCGAACCCGGGCGGTCGATCGTCGCGGATTCCGGCGTGACCCTCTATACGGCGGGCACCGTGAAGCGGATCCCGGGGTACAAGAATTATATTTCCGTGGACGGCGGCATGACGGACAATGTGCGCTACGCCCTCTACGGCGCGCCCTATACCGTGCTCCCCGCCACGAAAATGACGGAGCCGCGCACGATGAAAGCCTCCGTGGTCGGGCGCTGCTGCGAAAGCGGGGATATCATCCAGGAGGACGTGGAGATGCCGGCCTCCATCCGCCGCGGGGACCTGGTTGCGGTCCTGACGACCGGCGCGTATAATTATTCCATGGCATCGAATTACAACCGGATCCCCCGGCCGCCCGTGGTCATGCTGAAAGGCGGGACGTCTTTCGAGGCGGTGCGGCGGGAGACGCTGGACGACCTGGTCCGGCTGGACGTCTGACCGGGGGACAGGGGAAGGACGCCCGTCGGACCCGGAAAACGGTCCGGGGGCGGGAAGCGAAACACCCGGCGGACCGGCCATCCGGCCCCGGGACGGGAAGGAAACACGCAAGCCGGCACGCGGTCCGCGGCGCGGCGCATCATAAATGTGAAAGAAGGCAGTTTTATGGACACATTTGATGATCTGATGAACCAGGCATTCGGGGGGAGCGGGCATTTTTCCGCGTCCGAGATCGAGGAGGCCAGGCGGCGCCAGAAGAAACACGGCGGCACGCTGGCGGAGAACCTGGAGGCGGTCACCGGCCGATCCCTGACGGGGAACCGGCCGCTGCACGCGGATCCGGCACCGGGCAGCTCGCCATACGCGGGGCTCGGGCCCGGGAGCATTTCTTCCGGGAGGACGGACAGCCCCTTCTCCGGGTTCGGCTCCGGGGATAAGACCTCCGGGAAGCCGGAGCGGCCCGCCCAGGAGGGCGGACAGGGGAACAAACCCTCCGGAAAGTCGGACAGCCCCTTCTCCGGGTTCGGTTTCGGGAACAGGCCTTCCGGGAAGCCGGACAGTCCCTTCTCCGGGACCGGTTCGGGAAACAAACCTTCCGGGGACGGCGGGAAGAAGGCGGACGACCTCTCCGGCAAATCCCTCTCGGACCTCGACCGGGAGATCTCCGAACTCCAGCAGAACCTGATGAAGGATTTCGAGATGAACAACCGGCTGATCCGCGAGAACGCGGAGCGGATCGGCGGCGGCTCCGGCATCGACCCCTCCCTGATGGCCGTCGGAAGCGCCGGAGAGGCCGGTAATGCCCTTTCCGGGTTCTCCTTCGGTACAGAACCCGCCCCGTTCGAAAGAGCCGGGATTTCGGCCTTTTCGGGCGTTGAGGACGCGGTCTCGGAGAAGGTGTTCGGCCAGGAAGCGTTCATCCGGAAGCTGACCATCGCCTTCAAGCGGCCGTTCGTCATGCCCGAGGAAGAAGGGCACGCCCGGAACAGTTTCTTCGTGACGGGGCCGGAAGACACCGGGAAGCACCTGGCGCTCGCGGTCCTGACGGCGGAGCTCTCGAAGCGGAAGCTCCTGTCGCACCCGGGCATCCGGATCATCGACCTGTCCTATTACCCCGCGGCGGGGAAGGACAACGTCTTCCTCCAGGACCTCTACACGGCGCTCCAGGCGAAGGAGAACGTGATCCTCTTCGAGAATTTCGAGGCCTGCCACATTTCCTACCGCAGCTATCTGAACGAGCTGGTATCGACGGGGAAATGCCGCCTCTCCGAGCGTTACATTTTACAGAAAGGGCAGCTGGTGAGCGTCCAGTCCTCCTTCGTGGCGGAAGCGGTCAGCAGCTTCAGCGCCGCCGGGAAGTACCTCGTGTTCATCAGCACGAAAGGGGTCAATAAGCTCGCGGATTCCTACGGCGCGCCGTTCATCAACGCGCTGGGGGACATCTGCGCCTCCGCCGCGCTGGACGAAGCGAGCCTCCGGAAGATTTCGGGCGTCAAATACGGCCAGCTGACGGAGAAGGCAGCCAAGCAGCTGTCGTTCCGGCTCACCGGGGATCCGGAAGCCTTCCTGGACTTCAGCATGACGAAGGCGGAGCGTTCCGCCGGCCTGACGGGCATCCTGAAGTTCTACGACGACGTCCTGAGCGCGCTGGCGGAGCTGCGGCTTTCCGGCACCTATGAAGAGGACGCGGAGGCGGAACTCGCGGTGAAGGAGAACCACCTGGTCTTTACGTGCGGCGGACAGGAGACGGTGCTCCAGTCGGCGCTGAAGAAGGGCTACAGCGGGGAGCTCGAGGCCGTGAAAGCCGAGATGGACAATATCGTCGGCCTGGAGAAGATCAAGTCCTACATTTTCAGCCTGGAAGAGTACTACGCGGTGCAGAAGCGCCGGGAAGAGGAAGGGCTGAAGTCCTCCGAAGTCAGCAAGCACATGATTTTCACGGGCAACCCGGGCACCGGCAAGACCACCATCGCGCGGATCATCAGCCGGTACCTGAAGGCCATCGGCGTCCTGTCCGGCGGGCAGCTCGTGGAGGTGACGCGCGCGGACCTGGTCGGGCGGTTCGTGGGCCACACGGCGCCGCTGACGAACCAGGTGCTGCAGTCCGCCATCGGCGGCGTGCTGTTCATCGATGAGGCCTACAGCCTTTACAGGGGCAATGACGACGCCTTCGGGCTGGAAGCCATCGACACGCTTGTCAAGGGCATAGAGGACAACCGGGACAACCTCATCGTGATCCTCGCCGGGTATTCGTATGAAATGTCGGTGTTCCTGACCTCGAACTCCGGCCTGAAGAGCCGTTTCCCGAACGTGATCGAATTCCCGGATTACACGGGGCAGGAGCTGCTCGATATCGCGAAGATCACGGCCCGGTCGAAGGGCTACACGATCGACGAGGGCGCGGAGATGCCGCTGCTCACCTATTTCAATACCGTCCAGGCGCTCCGCGCGGCGACCGCCGGGAACGGCCGGCTGGTGCGCAATAAGGTGGAGGAAGCGATCCTGAACCATTCGCGGCGGCTTGTCGTGGAGAAGGACGCGGACCTGTCGCTGCTGCTCTCCATGGATTTCGACTTAAGTGACGTAGAAGGATAAACCGATATGAGGACGGAACCATTCAATGAGGCGGGATGCCTGGAGGATTTCAGGAAGCTGCTCGCGGTGGACAGCACGACCGGCCAGTATGAAGCGCTGCAGGACCTGCTTTGCGGCATGCTGGATTCGATGGGGTACCCGTACCGGGTGACCCGGAAGGGCGGCGTGATCGCGGACCTCGGCGGCGAAGGCCATCCCCTGGTCGTCACGGCCCACCTGGACGACATCGGCCTGATGGTCAGGCATGTGAACGCGGACGGCACATTGAAGGTCTGCCCGGTGGGCGGGCTGTACCCGTTCTACTGCGTAACGGAAAATGTGCGGGTCTACACGCGGGGCGGCGCGGTCTACACCGGGACGGTCTGCCGGACCCCGAACTCCATCCACGTGACGGAGGAGGAGCTCCGTTCGGTCCTTCCGGATTACCGGACCAATGTATGCGTCGTGCTGGACGAACCCGTGAAGAACGCGGAGGACGTCCGGGCGCTGGGGATCGATACGGGCGATATCATTGCCCTGGAGCCCCGTTTTGCGTACGTGAACGGGTACCTGAAGTCCCGCTTCATCGACGACAAGGCCTGCGCCGCGGTGCTGCTCTCCGCCATGAGGCGGCTGAAGGAAGAGGGCGAGGTGCTTCCGCGGAAAGTGTACGCGTATTTCGCGTTTTACGAGGAAATCGGGCACGGGACGGTGGTGCTTCCGGAAGACGCGGAGGACATCCTGGCCATTGACATCGCGCCCACGGGGCCGGACCAGAATTCGGACGAGCGGAAAGTGACCGTTTTCTGCAAGGATTCCCGCTTCCCGTACCACTGGGGCATGACGAACGAACTGATCGACGCCGCGCGGTCCGCGGGGGTATCGTACGTGACGGACATTTTCACCCCGCATTACGGCACGGACTGCGACCCGAGCCTGTCCGCCGGTTATGACCTCCGGCACGCGGCCATCGGGCCCGGCACCGCGAACAGCCACGGGTACGAGCGCACCCATATCGACGGGCTCAGGGAGACGTACCGGCTGCTGATGGCGTATCTGCGCCGGAAGTGAGGCGGGGAGGAGGCCGGCCGGAAGGCCAGGTCTTCGGCGGGGCCGGAACCCGGCCGCGGGAAACAGGCATTCCGGAAAATGCCGGATCCGCCCTGGTTGATCACAGAAATTTCACATTTTTGGAAGAGACGCCGTTTTCTCAAGGCACAGCCTGGGAAAACGGCTTTTTTGCGCAAAAAGGGACACGATAACATATACATCTCGTTTCTGGTCATTCCCGGGGACCTGTGCTATCCTTGGCGCAGGTCCCTGCGGCAGAGGCGGGGCGCAATTACAGGAAAGGGGTCATTTATGGTCAGAAGCGCGTATGTGAAACCCGCGGAGATGCTGGTGCGGGCGGTCCGGGAGGCCGCGGAGGCGGCGTTCCCCGGATGTGAGATCGGATTTGAGGAGCGGATTAAGGGGAACGGCGTCCGGATGACCGGCCTGATCGTCCGGGAACCCGGAAGGGACTGCGTGCCCATTGTCTATATGGACCCGCGGTTTGTCCCGGCGGATGAGGAAGACGCGCGGCGGGAAGCTTCCTTGCTGGTGGAACGGTATAAGGAGGCGCGCCTCGTCCGGATGGACGCGGAGGAAGTCCTTTCGGATCCGGAGACGAAGCTGGAGGTCCACGCCGCGAATACGGCGCTGAATACGGAGCGGCTGGACGGCGTGATCCGGAAGGAACTGGGGGAGATTACCCTGTACCTGTTCTTCCGGACCGGCCGGGATTCCGGCTGCCTGTTCCGGCACACCATGCTGGAGCAGGTGCATATGACGGAGGAGGAGGCCTGGAAGCGGGGCTGTGAGAACACCGCATCGCGCCGCCGGACCGGGTACCTTTATGAGATCATGGGCGAAACGGAGGAGGAGAACGCGGCCCGGAAACAGGTGTATATGGTTACTTCGGCGCATTTCCGCTATGGGGCCGCGGTCTTTTTCCTGTCCCCGGAGGTCCGGCGGGAGATACGGGAGAAGCTCGGCGGGGATTATTACGCATTGCCCGCGTCCGTCCACGAGATCCTCGCGGTGCGCGCGGATCATTCGGACCCGGGGTACCTGCTGGAGACGGTCCGGATGGCGAACCGGGATACGGTGTCGGAGGAGGAGTATCTGAGCGGCTGCATTTTCTTCGTGGGGGAGGACCTCCGGTGGAAGACGATCCGGGCCGGGGACGCGTGCGCACAGGAAGGGGCGGAAGCCTGCCGCGGGAACGGGAGGATCCCCGAGGAGGATGCGGAGGAGAACCGGGCCGTGGGCGCCGGGACGGCGGACGGTGCGCGTCCGGAGACAGGAAAGGGAGGAGCGGATACGGATGATTTACAGGATCAGGAATGAGGAGATCGCCGCGTCCAACGGCACGGAGAAATATGAGTTCCCGAAGTATGCCTACCAGCTCATCAGCTGGGCGAACCGGAACGCGCAGGGCACGCGGCCCGGCGTCATCGGGCCGGTCATGGACCTTTTTTCGGCCTTTCTGGAGTCCGGGATGCCGGTGTCGCCGGCGAACTGGCGCCGTTTTTACACGGAACGCTATCCCGGCGCCCTGGAGGCGGCCGGGGAGAAGATCTGCGCGCAGCTTCAGAACCTGCGGCGCGTCATGCCCGGGATCGACCCGCCGATGGTGCGCCGCTGGCTGGAGGATATGGTTTTCGTGCGCCCGTTCAACCGGAATTGCGTGCGGGACGCGGTGTTCTTGAAGATATCGGAAGCGACCGGCGCGCCCTACCGGGCGGCTTCGGCGGAAGACGCCCTCTTCGGCGTGGACGGGTACCTCGGGGGCGAACCCTTCCGGCTGGTCCCCGTCATGGATGAGATCACGGGAAATGCGCCGCGCCGGGCGGGCGTCCGACACATTGCCTATACGCGGACGAAGAGCGGCGTCAATGCCGTCGTGGAGGAACCGGACGCCGGCGGCATCGAAATGAACGCCCAGGAAGCCCGCAAGCGCGCCTTGGCGGGTGCCGGCCGCGGGGAACCGGATGCCGGCGAAGCCTGGCCCGGAGAAGCGGACGATGATGCGGCCTGGCCCGGGGAAGCGGACGATGATGAGGTTTGGCCCGGGGAAGAGGAGGATACGCGGCGTGCGGAAGCCGGGCGTGCGCCGGGGATTTGGACGGACGAGGCGCTGAGGGCGGAAGAGACGGATATGCAGCAGGCGGAAGCGGAGGAAATCCCGAGGGCAGAGGAGGACGAGGCGCTGAGAGTGGACGAAGCGGACACATGGCAGGCGGAAACGCGCGATGCCGGCGGGCGTCCCGAAATGTGAGGCCGTATGCCTGAACAGCAGAATGTCGAATGGAAAAAATCCCGGCGGGACGAGTATCTGAAATGGATCTGCGGCTTTGCCAATGCGCAGGGCGTTTAATCCAAATCTTGCCCATCTGTTCTATCTCGCGGGATTCATTGAAAGCTGGGGGCGCGGTGTCGAGAAGATCTGTCATATCCTTCAGGAGAACGGACTTCCGATGCCGGAATATACCATCCACCCGGGGAATATCATGATCCGGTTCACCGGTCCGGAAGACCGGATTGTCCGGGTTTCCGGCCGATTATCAGAAAAGTTATCAGATAAGTTATCTGATAAGCTTCCCGAACAGGTGCCCGAAAAGGTGCCTGAAAAGGTGTCCGAAAGGGTGCCCGAAAAGGTGCCTGAAAGGGTGCACGAAAAGGTGCCTGAAAGGGTGCCCGAAGGGGTGTCCGAAAGGGTGCCCGAAG
>JAGDAW010000027.1 GCA_017959345.1 Lachnospiraceae bacterium
AACCGGCATTGATCTTTGACATATTCTTTTTCGGCAGATGATCCGGTGGTAAGGAAAGGAGAAAAAGGTATGGACCTTAGAGTGCTGAGGTATTTCGTCGTCACAGCACAAGAGGCGAACATTACCCGTGCCGCTGAAAAACTGAATATATCTCAACCGCCGCTGTCAAAACAAATTAAAGAACTTGAAGATGAGCTGGGTGTAGAGCTTTTCATCCGGGGTAAAGTATATCCTTGCCAATCATTTTTTACACGATTCTGCAAAAGAATCCTGTCATTATTCTGAAGCAGACAAAGGACTGTCAATTCAACATTTTCTGTTCTCTGCATCTCAAAAACTCCACTTAGATATTTTCAGATCATTTTGAAGGCCTTAAAGGCTTCTATAATTGCATCCTCTTTCTCCTTCGGAGTCTCCGGCGACCGGCTGTCCTCACTCTTCGGCAGATTATAATTCTGCCGCTCGATAATCCCGCATTTTCGCTTGGTCTTCGCTATATTCAGATGGCTCACATGGAATCCGTACTTCTCCTGCACCCACTCCTGAATCTCTTGATAGGTCGCTTTACTCTCGGCCGCCGTCAGATCCATCTCATCCATCTCGACCTTCACACTGATGTGATTCTTCGCCTCAGAAAGTTTGGACAAAAGACATACCGTCTCTATGTGCACCGTCTCCGGGAACATATCCACCGGCTGCACCGCCCGCACCGCGTACCCGCCTTCCCGCAGCACCTTCACGTCCCTCGCCAGGGTGGACGGCTCGCAGGACACGTACACGATGCGCTCCGGCGCCATGGCGATCATCGTCTCCAGGCAGGCGCCATCGCACCCTTTCCGGGGCGGGTCCACCACGATGACGTCGATCTTCTCTTCCGGATGGGCCGCGTGCCACGCGGGCAGCACCTCCTCCGCCTTCCCTTCCATGAATTCCACATTGGTGAAGCCGTTCAGGGCCGCGTTCTCCCGGGCGTCCCGGATGGCGCGCGGGACCACCTCGATGCCGTACACTTTCCGGGCCTTCCGGGCCAGGAAAAGGGAAATGGTGCCGATGCCGCAGTACAGGTCGAACACATTTTCCGAGCCGGTGAGGCCCGCAAATTCCAGGGCCTTCCCGTAAAGCACCTCGGTCTGGACCGGGTTCACCTGGTAGAAGCTCTCCGGGGAAATGCGGAACACCGCGTCCCCGATGGTATCCGTAATAAACCCGGGGCCGTAAACGGATACGGTCTCGGGGCCGAGGATGACGTTGCCGGGGGAGGGATTGATGTTGACGGACAGGACCGCAAAGCCGGGGACGGCCTGCAGGCGGGACACGAGGTCCGGGAGCGCGGCGCGGAAGGACCGCTGCCCTTTCCCGGACAGGCGCTTCACCACCGGGCACACCAGGATCTCCCCGCTCCGGAAGCCTTTCCGGATCAGGAGGTGGCGCACCGTGCCTTCGCCCGTGGTTTCGTCATAGGCCGGGATCCGGCGGGCTTCCATCCAGTCTTTCACCGCGCGGATCACGTCCGCCGCTTCGGGAAAAGCCAGGACGCAGTCCTCCATGGGCACCAGGTCGTGGGAGTGGCCCGCGTAAAAGCCGGCTTCCGGACGGCCGTC
>JAGDAW010000231.1 GCA_017959345.1 Lachnospiraceae bacterium
CGCGATCCAGAAGCCCGCGCCCCGGCGTCCGGCGTCCGGAAACCGATTCTTCATAATCAAGGGTCCTCCTTATATTGAAAGAATAAAAAGTGCCAGGATGGAAGGCGGTGCCCGCGTGCCGCAAGGGACCGCTCTTAGACGATATTTTACCACCGCGGCCGCGGGATTTCAATCGAAGTTTTGAGGCGCGGGCAAGGCCGCGGAAAATGGCCGCGGCGGCCCGGATAACGTACGCTAATCCGCAGTTTCACCCCCTTTACAGCACTGTGTCCGGGCGGTATAATGTGCATCAAGAAATCAGGCATATCAGACATGAAACGTTTGCGTGATTGTGACAGGAGGTGAGTACCATCAGCAACCAGGATCTGATTCTTGAACTGAAAACCATGCAGAGGAAACAGAACGTGATGCTCGCGCTGGCCGTCCTGGGCCTCTTCTTCGGGTTCCTGATCTTCATTGTGGGGATCTTCGAAGGCGCCGCGGCCGTCATTACCGGCATCGTCATATTGGGAGCCGGCATTCTCTTCCTGGCCCTCTGGGCCAGCAGGAAGAAGGACCTGAAGAACTTCGCGGGCGAGCGGATCACGGCCCCCGTCCTCAGGGAATTCATGGAGCTTGAAAGCTTCGACCCGAACGCGTTTACGGACCGGGAAGAGCTGAAGACCCTGAGTTTCCTGCCGGGGCACAACACCGAGCACGGCTCGGACCTGATCCGCGGCATTTATAAAGGAAACCGTCTGGAACTGTGCGACCTGACGCTGCAGACGATCACATCGACCGGGAAGACGGTCATCGTGGTCACGAATTTCCAGGGCCAGCTTCTGAGTTACGGGCTCGGAAGGACCGTCGAAGGCTGTGTGGAGATTACGAAGAAGACCGCCGGGAAGCCGGACGGCATCCTGAAGAGGATGCGCAACTGGGGCACTTCCGTCAGCAGCGGGCGCACATTTGAGAACCTGGAGACCGAAAACGAAGCGTTCAACCGGATGTTTGACGTCCGCGCCGAGAACCCCCATACCGCGTTCCTGATCCTCACGCCGCAGTTCATGGAGCGGCTGATGGAAGTCAATGAACGCGAGGCCACGGACTTCTGCTTCACGGGGGACCGCCTGTACATGGCCATCCGGTCGGAGGAGGACCGTTTCGAGATCGGCGGTACGATCGAGAACGCGTCGGACGTTGAGACGGTCCGGCAGGCCATCCGTGCGGACTTCATGGCAGCGGCGTCGCTGCTGGACGTACTGAGGGAAAATGAATTCCTGTTTACACAGGAGACACAGAACAGGAGCATCGGAAAATGAGTGATACAATCCTTATCATACTCGCGGTCCTCGGGGGGATCGCGGGTGTGGTCCTCATCGGGGGACTGATCTGGGCGGTTTCGGTATCGAACCGTTTTTCGCGGAAGAGCGTGAAGATCGAAGAAGCGCTCTCCGGCATCGAGGCCGCGCTGACCAAGCGGTATGATACCTTATCCAAGATGGTGGAGGTGGCCAGGAGCTATTGCCAGCATGAGTTAGACACCATGAACTCCGTGGTCCGCCTGCGGAAGGGCATGGACGTGAAAGCGCTCGCCGACAGCGCAGGCCGGATCAGCGAAGTCGAGAATTCCGTGCAGGTGCTTGCGGAAGCCTATCCGGAACTCCGCTCCAATACCGTTTTTGACGAGCTGCAGAAGGGCATCCGCGAGACGGAGGAGCACCTCCAGGCCGCCCGGAGGCTCTACAACGCAAATGTGTCCTCCTACAACCAGATGCTCTCCGTCTTCCCTTCCAGCCTCATCGGGAACTTCCGGGGGCTCACGGAGAAGGAATTCTTCACGGCGGAAGGCTTCCGCACGGGCGACGTGGAGATCAGCCTGTAAAACGCGATGAATACTTCCGGGAGATGAAAAGACCGGCCGGGTCCCTGCGGGGGATCCGGCCGGTTTGTTCTTAAAAGCGCTCAGAAGCAGCGGTGCTTCCGCTCTTTTTTGCATGCTTCCACATTTCCGCAGTGGTAGCAGAGCTCGTTGCTGCAGACCCCGTCTCTGTCGAAGCAGGAGCGGATGTTCTGCACCGTCGTTTCCGCGATATTGTTCAGCGCTTCCTCCGTCAGGAACGCCTGGTGGGACGTCACGATGACGTTCGGGAGGGAGATGAGGCGCGACAGCACTTCGTCGTTTAGGATATGGCCGGAACGGTCCTCGAAGAAAATATCCGCCTCCTCCTCGTACACGTCCAGGCACGCCGCGCCGACCTTCCGCGCCCGGAGCCCCGCGAGCAGCGCCTCCGAATCAATCAGCCCGCCGCGGGAGGTGTTCAGGATCACGACGCCCTTCTTCATCTTCCCGATCGCGTCCGCATTGATCATGTGCCGGGTTTCGTCCGTCAGCGGGCAGTGCAGGGAAATGACGTCGCTTCGCTCGAACAGCTCGTCCTTCCCCACAAACTCTATGTCGCCGTTCGGCGCCGGGGACCGGTCGTACGCGATCACGTTCATGCCGAAGCCGCGGCAGATGTTGATGAAGAGGCGCCCGATCCTTCCAGTCCCGACGATGCCGGCGGTCTTCCCGTGCAGGTCGAAGCCGGTCAGCCCGTTTAAGGAGAAATTAAACTCCCGCGTCCGGTTGTACGCCTTGTGGATGCGGCGGATGGAGGTGAGCAGGAGCGCCGCGGCGTGCTCCGCCACCGCGTAGGGGGAATACGACGGCACATGGACCACGTGCACTTTCCCGTAGGCGTGGCGCACGTCCACATTGTTGTAGCCGGCGCAGCGGAGCGCCACGAGCTTCACACCGCAGTCATAGAGTTTGTCGATCACCGCGGCGTTCACATTGTCATTGACGAAGACGCAGACGGCGTCGTAGCCGCGCGCCAGTTCCGCGGTGTCTTCCGTCAGCTTGGTTTCCAGGTATTTGAATTCCACGTCGTGAAACTGCCCGTACCGTTCGAAAGACGGCACATCATAGGGCTTCGTGTCAAAAAAAGCAGTACGGATCATCAGAAGACCTCCTTCTCATCCGAAATACGGCACCGCGGACGGCCCACATGCGCCTGTTCATACACAGCACGGCGCCGCGAAGCGCCCGCAGGCACCCGTTCAGGCTTGCTCCCCGCTGTCCGGGGGGCGCATCCCGGCGGGGCATCCGTCCCGCCTGCCGGTGCAGCCCTCACAGCCGCAGGAACAGCCGCCTTTCTTCCGGCGGCGGACGATGGATACGACGGCCCAGACAAGGACCGCGGCGATCAGGATGATCAGCAGGATATCCGCCGGGTTCATATGTCACCTCCGTTCCGGCGCCTTTCCGGCGCGGCAGTCAACAGGATATCAGAGACGTTCATGGATTACCCCATTCCCAGCGCAAGGCCGATCAGGCGGACGACGAGCGCTGCAAGCCAGGCGATCACGCACTGGCCGAATACGACGTAGAGGGCCCATTTGCGGCCCATTTCACGCCGGATGGACGCGATCGCGGCGATACACGGCGTATAAAGCAGGCTGAAGACCAGCAGGCACGCCGCGCCGAGGCCGGTCAGCGCCGCGCTGACGCCGCCTTCCGCGCCGAAGAGCACTTCCAGGACGGACACCACGCTTTCCTTGGCCAGGAAACCGCTGATCAGGGAGGTCATGATGCGCCAGTCCCCCAGTCCCAGCGGGACGAAGAGCGGGGCAATGAGCCCGGCGGCCTGCGCCAGGATGCTGTCCTTCGCGTTTTCTACCATGTCCAGGTGGAAATCAAAGCTCTTCAGGAACCAGACCGCGATGGTGGCGACCAGGATGACGGAAAACGCACGCTGCAGGAAATCCTTCGACTTCTCCCAGAGCAGCAGGAGCACGCTCCGGGGGCTCGGCAGGCGGTAATTCGGCAGTTCCATGACGAACGGCACCGCCTCGCCCCGGAACAGGGTTTTCTTATAAATGATGGCCACGAGGACGCCGACCGCGATGCTCAGCACATAGAGGCCGGTCATCACCAGCCCGCCGACCTTCGGGAAGAACGCGTTGACGAAGAACGCGTAGATCGGGAGTTTCGCCGTGCAGCTCATGAAGGGCGTCAGCAGGATGGTCATTTTCCGGTCCCGGTCGCTCGGCAGGGTCCTGGTGGACATGACCGCCGGCACCGTGCAGCCGAAGCCGATGAGGAGCGGGACGATGCTGCGTCCGGACAGGCCGAATTTCCGCAGGATCTTATCCATGAAGAAGGCCACCCGGGCGATATAGCCGCTGTCCTCCAGCAGGGACAGGAAGAAGAACATGGTCACGATGATCGGCAGGAAGCTCAGCACGCTGCCCACGCCTTCGAAGATCCCGTCGATGACCAGGTTGTGGATCACTTCATTGACGCCCACGGCGGTCAGGCCGCGGTCCACGGCGTCTGTCAGGGCTTCGACCCCGGAAGCCAGGAGGTCCTGGAGGAACGCGCCGATCACATTGAACGTCAGGAAGAAGACGAGGCCCATGATCAGGATGAAGACCGGGATGGCGGTCCATTTGCCCGTCAGGATCCGGTCCGCCTGGCGGCTCCGCAGGTGTTCGCGGCTCTCGGCCGGCTTCGTCACGCACTGGCTGCAGACCTCCGAGATGAACAGGAAGCGCATGTCCGCCATGGCCGCGCTCCGGTCCAGCCCGCGTTCGGCCTCCATCTGCAGGACAATGTGTTCCAGCATCTCCAGTTCATTCCGGTCCAGTTCCAGCTGGTCCAGGATCCGCGTGTCCCCTTCGATCACTTTCCCCGCGGCGAAACGGACGGGCAGGCCCGCGTTCCGGGCGTGGTCCTCGATCAGGTGGATGATGGCGTGCAGGCAGCGGTGCACCGCGCCGCCGTGGTCGTCCGGGCCGCAGAAATCCTGCCGCTGCGGCTTCTCCTGGTACTTCGCGATGTGGACCGCGTGGCGCACCAGTTCGTCCACGCCCTGGTTCGAAGCGGCGGAGATGGGCACCACCGGCACCCCGAGCAGGTGCTCCATGGCGTTGACGTCCACGGACCCGCCGTTCCCGTCCACTTCGTCCATCATGTTCAGCGCGACGACCAGCGGGATGTCCATCTCCAGCAGCTGCATGGTCAGGTACAGGTTCCGCTCGATGTTGGTGGCGTCCACGATATTGATGATGGCGCAGGGCTTCTCCTTCAGCACGAAGTCCCGGGAGACCAGTTCTTCGCTGGAGTAGGGGGACATGGAGTAAATGCCCGGGAGGTCCGTTACCAGGGTCCGCGGATAGCCGCGGATGGCGCCGTCCTTGCGGTCCACCGTGACGCCG
>JAGDAW010000028.1 GCA_017959345.1 Lachnospiraceae bacterium
ATTTCCATCGACTGCGACGGCCAGGACGATATCGGCGCCATGGAGGCCATGGTGGACGCGTACCTCGCCGGGAATGAGATCGTCTACGGGGTGCGCGGCAGCCGGGAGAGCGACACCTTTTTCAAGCGGAATTCCGCGCGGCTGTTCTATAAGCTGATGCGGCTCGCCGGCGCGGAGACCGTGTATGACCACGCGGATTACCGGCTCCTGTCCGCGCGCGTGCTCCGGGAACTGGCGTCCTACCACGAGGTGAACCTGTATCTGAGGGGCCTGATCCCGCTTGTGGGTTTCCAGAGCACCACGGTCACATTTGAGCGGAAGGAGCGGCTCGCCGGGGAGTCCCATTACCCGCTTGTGAAGATGCTGAAGCTCGCCGGGGACGGCATCACCAGTTTCAGCACGGCGCCCCTGAAAATGATCACGGTGTTCGGCGCCGTGGTCGCGCTGGTCAGCTTTATCGGCGTCCTGTGGAGCCTCATCGCGGCGTTCACCGGGAATACGGTGCCGGGCTGGGCCAGCATGACCTGCATCATCTGCTTCCTGTCCGGGGTGCAGCTGGTATTCCTTGGGATCCTGGGCATCTACATCGGGAAGATCTACATGGAAGTCAAGGCCCGGCCGCGGTACATCATCAGTGAAAGGACCTATGGGAAATGACGCCGCGAAGCCGTGTCCCGGCGGGAAACCGCGCGGGGAAGAGGGAACCTGACCTTATGAAACAGGAACTGCAGAAAAAAAACCGCCGGAAGGCCTGCCTGCTTTCCGGCCTGTTCGCGCTGGTCTTCGGGACGTCGTTCCTCCTGATCCTTTCCAAGAGCTCGCCGCTGTACCCGCTGAACGACTGGGTGGACGTGAACTGCTTCTTTACGATGGGGCGGTCCATGCTGCACGGGAAGGTCCTTTACCGGGACCTGTATGAGCAGAAGGGGCCGGTGCTGTACTTCCTGTTCGCGCTGTCCGCGCTCATTTCCGAGAACTCCTATATCGGCGTCTTCCTGGTGGAAGTGCTCTGTTTCTCGCTGTTTGTCTTCATCTCCGGGCGCATCACGTCGCTTTACACGGAGAACCTGTTCCTGCAGACGCTGGTCATGCTGTTCACCGCGGCGCTGGTCCCGCTGTCGAGGTCATTCTCCCACGGGAACAGCGTAGAGGAACTGAACCTGCCCCTGCTCCTGTTTTCCCTGTGGCAGGTCTTGAAAATGCTGAAGACCGGGAAACCGGTGTCCCCGTGGGGCACCGCCGGGATCGGGGCCGCCTGCGCGGTTGCGTTCTGGAGCAAATATACGGTCTGCGGCTTCTATGCGGGCCTCCTGCTCGCGGTGCCGGTCCTTTATCTCATGAAGCGGATCCGCATATCGGCGTTCTTCCTGTCGGTGCTGGAGTTCCTGGCGGGCTTCCTGGCGGTCTCCCTGGGCGTCTGGATCTATTTCGTCGCGAACGGCGCGGTGATGGACCTTTACAAAGTCTATTTTTACAACAATATCACCCTGTACCCGCAGGAGTCGGAAGACCTCCTGGGGACGGTCCGGGCCGGCGTCACAGGCATGCTCGGCGTCAACCTGGCCCACCTCGCATGGGGGATCGCGGCGGCGTTTGTCTGGGGCTTCCTTTATATCCGCAGGCAGCCCGGGACCCTGCTGCTCCTGGTGTGCTCATTTGCCGGGCTTGCCCTGACGACGTACATGGGCGGCCGGCTGTATTCTTACTACGGGCTGATTTTCGCCTGCTACGTGCCGGTCGGGCTGGCCGGCATCGCGGACCTGATGGGCCGTTTCCTGAAAGAGGAGACCTTCGCGCTGCCCGTCCTTTCCGGCTCCGCGGTGGTCGTGGCGGTGTTCGTCTCGCTGGCCGCTTATTCGTATCAGAACGGCAGCAATGTGTACCTGATGCACGTCGCGAAGGAAGACACCCCGCAGTACAGCTTCGCGGAGGTCATCCGGGAGACGGAGAACCCGACCCTGCTGAACTACGGGTTCCTGGACGGCGGCTTCTACTATGCGGCGGGGATCATTCCGGAGTGCCGGTATTTCTGCACGCTGAACATCGTCGGCACGGACATGTGGGACGTCCAGCGGGCTTATATCAATGAAGGCCTCGCGGACTATGTGGTCACGCGGTATTATGAGCTGAAGGCGTATACCGCGGACAGCCGGAGATACGACCTCGTGAAGACCGCGACCCTTTACTTTGAAGGGCGGGATTACACGTATTATCTTTATAAAAGGGTTCGGTAAGGAAATGATGGCCGGAGCGGGGAAGCGCGGGGCCGGGGACGGCCCGCGGAAGCGCACATACAAGGGAGACAAGGGACCGGGGGAGAGACGTCCCGGCGCCGGGAAAGCAGACCGCTGGCCGGAGACGGGGGAGAAACGCCCCGGCGCCGGGAAGGCAGACCGCTGGCCGGAGACGGACGGGAAGCACCCCGGCAGCGGGAAGACGGGCCTCGGGAAGCACCCGGAAACGGCGAAGACAGGCCATGTGCCGGAAACCGGTGAGAAGCGCCCTGTACCGGGAAAGACAGGCCGCCGGCCGGAGAACGGCGGGAAGAACCCCGCAGCGGGCGGGGATGCGGCGTCCGGCATCCGCCTGAACCGGCTGCTGAGCGACCGCGGGGTCGTGAGCCGGCGGGGCGCGGACGCGCTGATCGAGTCCGGGAAGGTCCTCGTCAACGGGAAGGCCGCGGTCCTCGGGCAGCGGGTGGCCCCGGGGGACCGGGTCACGGTGGACGGGAAACCGGTGCCGGAACACGCGCCGGAGAAGGTCATCCTGGCCGTCCATAAGCCGGAGGGGGTGGTCTGCACCGCGAAATCCTTCCGGGGCGAGAAAAACATTGTGGAGATGGTGGGGTACCCGGAGCGGCTCTACCCGGTCGGGCGGCTGGACAAGGACTCGGAAGGGCTCATTTTCCTGACGAACGACGGGGATTTCGCGAAAGAACTGACCCGCGCGTCGGGGCTCCACGAGAAGGAATATGAGGTCACCGTCGGGAAGGCGGTGACGGACGCGTTCCTTGCGCGGATGGAGAAAGGCATTTTCCTGAAGGACCTGGAGAAGAAGACCGCCGCCTGCAGGATCGTGAAGACCGGGGAGAAAACGTTCCGCATCACGCTGGTGCAGGGGCTGAACCGGCAGATCCGCAGGATGTGCGAAACGTGCGGTTACGAGGTGCGCCGCCTGGTCCGGGTGCGGATCATGACGGTGACGCTGGAAGGGCTTGAAAAGGGCCGTTTCAGGGCCGTGGAAGGCGATGAGAAGGCGCGGCTCCTGAAGGCGCTCGGCGGGGCGGCAGACCGGACGGACCGCGCAGGGAAGAAGGCGGAAAACTCAGGGAAGAAGACGGAGCACTTAGGGAAGAAGACGGAGCACCCAAGGGAAGAAGACGGAGCATCCGGGAAAGAGAGCGGAGCACCATGGATAAACTGGCCAGAATGAAGGAACTGATCCCCATCCTCAACGACGCCGCGAAGGCGTATTACCAGGAGAGCCGGGAGATCATGCCGAACGAGCGGTACGACCGCCTGTATGATGAACTCCTTGCCCTGGAGGCGGAGACCGGGACGGTGCTTGCCGGGAGCCCCACGCAGCGCGTGGGGTATGAAGTCGTGTCCGAACTCCCGAGGGAGCGCCATGAGCGCGCGGCCCTGTCCCTGGATAAGACCAAGGACCCGGCGGCGCTCCGCGCCTTCCTGGGGGACCGGACCGGGGTGCTTTCCTGGAAGCTGGACGGCCTGACCGTGGTGCTGACCTACGACGGCGGGGAACTGCAAAAAGCGGTGACGCGCGGGAACGGCGAGGTCGGCGAAGTGGTGACCCAGAACGCGAAGTTTTTCACGAACCTGCCGCTCCGGATCCCTTACCGGGGGCACCTGGTGCTCCGCGGCGAGGCCGTGATCCGCTACAGCGATTTTGCCGAACTGAACGAAGCGCTGCCCGAGAGCACGCGCTATAAGAATCCGCGGAACCTGGCTTCCGGCTCCGTCCGGCAGCTGGACCCGTCCGTCACGAAGGACCGCCGGGTCAGCCTGGTGGCGTTCGCGCTGATCGAGGCCGAAGGGGTGGATTTCCGGAATTCCATGAACGCGCAGCTGGATTTCCTGGACGCGCAGGGGTTTGAGACCGTGGAGCGGATGCTGGTGACCGGGGATACGGTGGAGGACGGCGTCCGGGACTATGAACGTCGCATCGCGACCTACGACATCCCATCGGACGGCCTGGTGCTGGTGATGGACGACATCGCCTACGGCGAATCCCTCGGGCGGACCGCGAAGTTCCCCCGGAACGCCATCGCCTTCAAATGGCAGGACGAGATGGCGGAGACGAAGCTGCTCTATGTGGAATGGAGCGCTTCCCGCACCGGGCTGATCAACCCCGTGGCCGTATTTGAACCGGTGGAGCTGGAAGGCACCACCGTAAGCCGCGCCTCCGTGCACAATGTATCCGTCGCCCAGGACCTGGGTCTCGGGACCGGCGACGTGCTGAAGGTATACAAAGCCAATATGATCATCCCGCAGATCTCGGAGAACCTGACCCGGAGCGGCACGCTGGAGATCCCCGCGGCCTGCCCGGTCTGCGGCGGGAAGACGGAGATCCGCGACGAAGCCGGCGTCCGGACCCTGTACTGCACGAATCCGGAGTGCGCCGCGAAGAAGATTAAGGCGTTTGACCTGTTCGTCAGCCGGAACGCCCTGAACCTGGACGGCCTCTCGGAGGCGACGCTGGAGAAGCTCATCGACCGCGGGTTTGTCACCTGCTTCGGGGACCTGTTCCGCATGGGGCGGTTCCGCCGGGAGATCGCGTCGATGGAGGGCTTCGGGGAGAAATCCGCGGAGAACCTGATCCGTTCCGCGGAGTACGCGCGTGAGACCACCCTGTCCAGGCTCCTCGCGGCACTCGGCATCCCCGGCGTCGGGGTGGCCGGCGGGAAGCTCCTTTCCCGGCACTTTGACGGGGACCTGCAGGCGCTGATGGACGCCTCCGAAGAGGAGCTGACGGCCATCGACGGCATCGGGGGCGTGACCGCGGGCGATATCACCGCGTATTTCAGGGATGAACGGAACCGGGCGGCGCTTGCGGACCTCCTCTCGGAGATCCGGCTGAAACCCGAAGCGGGCGCGGCTTCTGCCGCGTTCGAAGGGAAGACGTTTGTGATTACCGGCGCCGTGCACCGGTTCGCGAACCGGGACGCGCTGAAGGCGTATATCGAGGCCCGCGGCGGGAAGACCGCGTCTTCCGTCAGCCGGAAGACGGACTACCTGATCAACAACGACGTGACCTCGAATTCCACCAAGAACCGCACGGCGCGGGAACTGGGGATCCCGGTCCTGTCGGAGGAGGATTTCCTGAAGCTGGAGGGGTAAGCCCTCGCCGCATAGCATATCGACAGACGAAGAAGGAGGGCGGAACGGATCCGCCCTCCTTATTATATTTTTGAAATTCGCCAGGCTCCCGCCGGAAGCCGGCAGGGCGTCAGCGTTTCTTCCGCTTCTTCTGTGCCGGGTGCACCGGGATGAGGCTCCTGAGGTACTTGATCAGCCGCACCCGCCGGACGTAATGGGCCACGATGGAGCTCAGAACGAAACCGATGCTCATCCCGATGGCCGAGAACAGGCAGTCCACGCCGTAGGTCCGGAACATGACGGCATCCGCGGCATAGATCCCCGCGATGGTGTAGTAGAACAGGTTGCCGGGCACCAGGGGGAGGATGGCCGGGTAGATGAAATACGTGGAAGGATCCTTCCGTTTTGTCGCCAGGATCTCGCTGTACAGGGCTGCCACGAAAGCGGAAGCCGCGTAGAGGATGATCCGGGTCCCGATCAGGGGCGAGAGGGTGATCAGCACGATACGGGTCAGGAGCCCGCCCAGGCCCGCGAAGATCAGGTCGAAGTATTTGATCCCGAACACCACGCCCAGGAAAATGGAGGTCAGGAAACTCAGGATCATGACCGGGATGGGCGACGACAGGGAGGTCACCACCACGTCGGACGAGTCCGCGTCCACACGGAAGAACCAGAACGCCACGATGATCCCCACCGCCAGGGCCAGGGTCTCGATGACGATCTTCCCCAGCTGCAGGATCCCGTTCAGCTCATTGCCGCAGAGCAGGTTCCGGACCGCGTTTACCAGGGGGATGCCGGGGACCATCATCATGGAAATGGTGATCAGGATGGTGGGCATGTTCGAACTGATGCCGGTCTTAATGAGCAGGAGCACCGCGGTGGTGGCGATCAGCATGGAGAGCGCATTGATCACGGTGTTGTCAAGACCCGGACGCTGCAGCAGCCGCGTCAGGTAATACATCATGACGGTCACGGGGATGACGCAGAGCACTTCCCGCCAGGAGCCGCCGAACAGGAGGCTCAGGCAGATCATGGCGCCGACGCGGCAGAGCATGACCACCACGTCGGGGTAGTCCGATACCTCGTTGCTCATTTTCAGGAGGTCCTTCAGCGTCTCGGGGTCCGGCCTGTCCTCCACCACCGCGTAGCACAGCCGGTTCAGCTGTTTCAGGCGCTGCAGCTCGATCCCCGTGGAACGGATGGAGACCTGGCGGGAGGCGTAGCCGCCCTCATGGTCCCTGGCTGCCAGGGAAATAAAGTGGGAAAGCACATAGATGCTGGTGTCCGTCAGTTCATACGCGGCGAAAATCTTCGCGACGGAGATCGTCACGCGCTCGATGTTCGCCCCGCTTACGATCATGTCCCTGGAAATGTTCACACAGAAATCCAGGATGTATTCCAGGGATGTTTCGGTTACGGTAATCTTTTCCATAGATGCCATAGACGTACGTTCCTTTTGCGGTTCTTGTGAAGCGCCGGGGGCTGCCGCGGCCCCGGCGGGAAAACCATTCTATCCTAGCTTACTATTATAGCAAGAATTCCGGAAAATACCACAGGGAAATTGCGGGCGGGGCGGAAAACCGCAGGGAAGAACGACTGTCCGGGAACACAAATATGTCCGCCTCATGCCGTCCGAAATCCGGAAGCCTTTGAAATACAGGGGGTTTCCGGAAACGAAAAATCCTCAAAAACCGGCACCGACCTCCATATCGACCTCCAAACCTCAAAATGGGTTCAAAGCCTTGTCCCGCAAGCATTTATGCCGGCGTGATGGAATTGGCAGACGTGTTGGACTCCAGATCCGTCATTCCCGCGGCGGCTTTCAGAAGTGTTGCCGCAGAGCCTGTTCTTTTGAAGGCCTTTGCCGGAAGGTTATTGATGTCACGATACATCCGCATGTAAGTGCGGGCGGTCTGCTCGCTTATGCCGCAGGTCTCTGCTGCCCGGAACCGGGAGCGTTCGCCGTCGTAGATCCGGCGGCCAATGTCCAGACGTTCCTGCTTTGTGTATTTCATGGTAATCCTCCTGTTCAGATGAGGTGAATACTCTGTATGAAGGCGGTGAGCTGCCTGTGCTGCATTATACACCATCCTGTACAAAAATCACCCCCTCTGTGTCCGGTTTAAGCTTACCACTTCACAGCCCTCTTTTTCTGACTGTAAGGAAGCAGGGGCGGGACAGATTTCGAATACCCGCCTGCCTCCGGAGGACGCACGATCCGAATACCTCTTCGGGGAGGTATAGAAGTGCGCCCTTGGAGTTTCCGTGTGTTCTTTCGCATTTCTTCGGTAGACTGTCTTGAAGAGTCTGTCGCTTCTCTCATCCGTCAAAAATCAGAATCACAAATCTTCCATCATATCGGGAAGATTACTCGAATAATAGATTCCATTCCCAAAAGTGCACTTCCTGAGAGCTTCAACAAGATAAGGAATCAACTTGTATGTGAAATCAATCAAATTGTATAAATTGGGGTTCGACAAAGAATCACGCTATGATTCATGACGATACAATTCAGAATAATAACTGTCAACAATTGTGACAGTCATTCCTACTCGAAGTAAGCTGAGGTGCTATTTTGATTCGAGTTTACAGTATTATTTGAATCGCAACTAGTATACACATCTTATTTATACACATCTTATTGTACCTAATCAACGATTTGAGAGTTTGACGAACATCAACTAAAAAAAGCTTTTCAAAAAACAGCTTTGACCAAGATTGCTCCACTACTAAAGGCGAAGGGTATCGGTTCAGCCGACACCCTTCAGATATTCCTCCACATTCACATACCGTACCCCATCCCGGTCCTGCGTTGCCCCGCGATACAGGATGGTTTTCTTTTTAATCGGCCCGTACCGATGCTCGGTCATGGCGCACTTTTTCGGGTCGATCAGATGCCGTGCCTGCTCCGGGACGATCTCGGTGCTAAAATGCCATGATTTACCCTTAACAAATTGTTGTTTTAATAAAAATGGTTCTCAATTTTTAACAGGAAGTTATGATAGAACAGCTATCTTATGGGACTCTAAGTCTACTATGC
>JAGDAW010000029.1 GCA_017959345.1 Lachnospiraceae bacterium
CCCGGAGGAGGCGGATTTCCGGCCTTTTCCGGCGTTTCCCGGGGCGTCGTTCCCGGACCCGGCCCTGCCGCTGTTCCCGCCGCTGCCCTTACCGCTCACGGAACCGTCCTTCCCGCCTTTTTCAGCGTTCCCGGTGTTCTTCCCCGGTTTCCCGGAGGAGGCGGATTTCCGGCCTTTTCCGGCGTTTCCGGCGCCCTTCTTCCCGGAGCCGCCTTTCCCGCCGTTCTTCCCGCTGCCCTGTGAGCCGCCCTTACCGCCCCCCGAGCCGCGCTTACCGCTCCCGGAGCCGCGCTTCTCCTCCTCCCGGCGGTCCCCGCCGCGCCCGCGCTGTCCGCCCGATGCGGCATTCCCGCGGTACCGTCCGGCGCCGTGGCAGCGCTCGCAGACGGAGAAGGGGTAATTCCAGGCGAGCTTCCGCCCGCACCGTTTGCAGCGCTTCTCCTGCAGCTGGTTCTCGTCCAGCAGGTCGATGATCCGGCCCGAAATCAGCCGCTTCAGCGACATGATCTCCTGGTTTTTCTCGCTGTAGCCGAACCGTTCGTTGTAGAAGTACAGGAGGTCGCACTCCTTGTACATCAGCTCCGCTTTCGTGATGTCCGCGGTTTCGTAGGTATTTTCGAGGACGTGGGTGACTTCCTCCGTCAGGTAGGCTTCGTGGTCGATCTCCTGGAGGGCCATCTCGAACCAGATGCGGAACAGCGTCTCGTCATCCGCGTCGAACGGCATGGTCACCAGGCGGTACAGCAGGTCCTTGTCCTCCGTCAGGTCCTCGATCTTCGTGACCAGCCGGAAGACTTCCGACATATCTTCTTTCGTATAGAGCGGGTCGATCTTCCACTGGACCCAGCGCTCCATGATCTTGCTTAAGGGGGCGTCGATCGCGAGCAGCGACTCCGGGAAGGTGAACACCGCGGTTTCGAGCGGCTCATTGGCCACGGTCATCCCGTGCCAGATGATGTCCTCGATATCCAGGCCGCAGGTATAGTATCCTTCGTCGTAGATGCCGAAACGGCCCGCCCGGCCGGCGATCTGCTTCGTCTCCTGGGGTTCCAGGGGCCGGCGCTCGTAGCCGTCGAATTTCGTGCCTTCCAGGAAGACGATCCGCCGGATGGGCAGGTTCAGGCCCATGCCGATGGCGTCCGTCGCGACGACGACGCCGGTCTCCCCGGAGTCAAATTTGCGGGCCTCCTCGTGGCGCACGTCGTACGGCAGCGCCCCGTAGATCACGCTGCAGTCGAAATCCGTGGTGCGCCGGATCTCCATGGCCACCGCGTGCACCGCGGCCCTGGAAAAGACGATCAGGGCGTCCCCTTTCTGCAGGCTGTCCGGGAATTCGAACGGCTCCGAATCCGGCTGCAGCTTCGTCCGGCGCGTGTGGTACACCACTTCGTACGTATCCCCGCAGTCCCGGATCATGCGGATCAGGAGGCCTTCCGCCTCCGGTGCCGCGCAGAGGTGGATCTTCGGGCAGATCAGGCCCAGGATGGCCCGGGTCCATGCGCCGCCCCGCTGCTCGTCCGCCGCCATCTGGCATTCGTCGATCACCGCGGCGTCGTAAGGGATCTTCGTGCTCGCCATCTCCACCGTGGCGGACAGGAACTCCGCGCCCGGCATCTCGATCCGTTCCTCGCCCGTGATCATCTCACAGGGGTACCCGGCCCGGTTCATGGTCTCGTACTGTTCGAACGCCAGCAGGCGGAGGGGCGCGAAATAGGCGCCGCTCCCGGCTTCCCGGAGCGCCATCATGGCGTGGTAGGTCTTCCCGGAGTTCGTCGGCCCGATGTGCAGCACGAAATGGCGCCGGACCGCCCGCGCTTCCGGGTAAAGGTCGACCGCGCGCTCCGGGATGAAGACCTGCATCCCGCTGTCGAGCGCCTCCGCCATCTGCTTCAGGATCTCCGCCTCCCGGACGACTTTCCCCACATAGGGGTTCTCCCGGAGCGCCCGGATCACTTTCTCCAGCGTAAACTCGGCCCGGATGTCCGAAAGCAGCGCGGCGGCCCAGGCCTCCGCCTGGCCGGATCCCGCGAGGGCCTCCTCGATCTGCCGGCGCACGGCCGGATCCTCCGGGAACGCGGGCAGCCCTTTCCGGCCCGGCTTCATCAGGAACCCGGACGTATAGGATTCCATCGAATCCGCTTCCAGCATCTGCAGGACGGTGTTCTCCTCCAGGTACGCCCCGGATTCCACCATCTGGCAGAAAATTTCGTAGGTTTCCGCCGTCAGAATGAGCCCGCTGGAAGACTTGGGCAGGTTCCCCCTGTAAACCGTATAAGTGCCGATTCCGCGTTTCCTGGAGAGGAAGCGGCGGATCTTCGCGAACGTGATCTCGTTCAGTTCCTTACGGTTCGCCTCATAGAACGCGTCCGCGTCGAAATGCTTCAGCGCCTCTTCCGCCTGCTTCCGGAGCCGCTGCTTCTCCTGCCGCTGGTGCTTCTTCCACGCGCCGTAAGCGGCCTTCGAACAATAGGCGTTCTTCCGGTAATCCTGCGTCAGGAGGTCCTCATAGTGATGGTCCCGGTAATACGCCAGCACCAGCTCCAGGTATTCTTCTTCGTTAAAGGGCGTCACGGCGGACCAGGGGTTTTCGGCCTGTTTCTCCGCCAGGACGCGGAGCGCTTCCCGCTCGGCGTGCTGCTTCAGTTCCCGGAGGGCTTCCTCCAGGTACTGTTCCGCAAACTGTCTGTATTCTTTATTCATGCAATCCATTTCTGCCGGCGTACGGGGAAATGCGGGAGCCGCCTCCGGCACCCGGCCGCCGGTCCCGGGCATGGGGAAAGAACCGCATGCCCGCATACATTGAAAGAAGCGCTGCCCCGTTCCGGATCCAGCGCTTCCCGATGATTATCTCTGCGCCTGTACGGCCGTAGCCGCCACGGTACTCACGATATCCGCGACCGAACACCCTCTGGACAGGTCGTTGCAGGGCTTGTCCAATCCCTGCAGCACCGCAAAGGCGTCCGCCCCCGCCAGCCGCTGCGCCATCTTATAGCCGATATTCCCGGCCTGGAGGTCCGGGAACACGAGCACATTGGCACGGCCTTCCACGGGGCTCCCTTTCGCTTTCTGCGCCGCGACTTCCGGCACCAGGGCCGCGTCCAGCTGCAGTTCGCCGTCCAGGATCAGCTCCGGCGCCATCTCATGGGCCAGTTCTGTGGCCTTCCGCACTTTCGCCACAAGCTCGTGCTGTGCGCTCCCCTTCGTGGAGAAGGAAAGCAGCGCGACCCTGGGCTCCTCGATCCCGCAGAGGGTCTTCGCCGTATCCGCCGCCGAGACCGCGATGCTGGCCAGCTCTTCCGCCGTGGGACAGGGCATGACCACGCAGTCCGAGAACAGGAGCAGCCCGTCTTTCCCCAGGGCGGGGTTCGGCAGGTCGATCAGGAAACTGGAGGACACCACCCGGATCCCCGGACGGGTCTTGATGATCTGCAGCGCCGGCCGCAGCATGTCGCCGGTGGAATGGACGGCGCCGGAGACGAGGCCGTCCGCGTCCCCCGTTTTCACCATCATCATCCCGAAATACATGGGGTCCTTCACGAGGGCCTCCGCCTGCGCTTCCGTAAGGCCTTTGTTTTTGCGGATCTCATAGAGCGCCGCCGCGTAGCGGCCGGCGTCCGGGCTCTCCAGCGGATCCACGCAGGCAACGCCCGTAAGGTCCGTCCCGGTCTCTTCCGCAGCCCCGGCTATGGCTTCCGCGCTTCCGAGCAGCACCGGCTCCGCGATGCGCTCTTTCAGAAGGATGGCCGCCGCCTGTACGGTACGGGGCTCGTCCCCCTCCGGCAGCACGATCCGTTTGATGCACTGTTTTGCTTTCCCGATCAGCAGTTCTGAAATCGCCATGGTTCTTCCTCTTCCTTTCCGCGTTGTCCCGCGGGGCACGGAATGGCCTGACATACTGCCCTCAGGTCCCTTTCCGGTATTGATTCTCCGTCAGTCCCTGTCCCAGTCAAAACCGTCCCAGACAGGCCTGCCCGCGTACTTCAGGATGGGTTCCTCCCCTCTCAGCGCCCGGAGCACCGACAGCGCCAGCGCCTCCTGCTCCATCTCGCCGGGGTACACCGTCACCGGGGCGATCCAGCCGCAGCGAGCTTCGATCCCTTCCCGGATGTCTTCGAAACGCATCAGCCCGCCGGTCAGGAGGATGCCGTCCACCTGTCCGCAGAGCACCGCGCCCATCTCCCCGATCATCTTGCAGACCTGGTAGATCAGCGTGTTCCAGACCAGGGTTGCTTTCGGGTCCCCCCGGTCCTTCATGCCGTGGATCACGTCCGAATCCGACGTGCCGAAGTGGCTGACAAACCCGCCGGCCCGGGAGCACATGAGCCGCACGTCCGCCACGGAGTGGGCCTCAATGTAATCCAGGAGCTGCAGGACCGGCACCGACCCGATCCGGGTGGGGGTAAACGCCCCTTCCCCGTCGGCGCCCATATTCCCGTCCACCATGCGGCCGTTCCGGTGGGCGCTCACGGTGATGCCCCCGTCGATGTGGGCCACGATGAACCGGGAGTCCTCGTAACGCTTCCCGAGCTTCTCCGCGTGGAAAGCAGCTACGGCCTTCTGGTTCAGCACATGGGAATGGGAAACGCGGTACACGCCCCGGATGCCCGTCAGCCGGGCTTCGTCGCAGTACTCGTCCACATTGGTGGGGTTCAGCGTGTAGGCCGCCTTCCCGAAATTCTGCGCGAATTCCCAGGCCAGCATGACGCCCAGCTTCGCCGGGTGCTCGCTGCCGCCCACGCCGTCCACGGTATGGCGGTACAGCAGGCCGTCCACTTCCGTGACGCCGCCGGGCTGGGAGTACGCGCTCCCGCCCCTGCCCACGAACACGTCGATGTCCGAGGGGTCCACGCCTTCTTCCTCCAGCATGTCCAGGATCACCCGGTAGCGGAACGGGACCTGGCCGTTCACATGGGGAAACCGGAGCAGCACAGGCGCGTCGTGGAAAAGGCTCTTCGTAAATACTTCTCTCTCGTCTTCAAACAGGCTCACCTTCGTGGAGGTGGAGCCGGGATTTATCACCAGAATCTTCAAAAAGGGATCCCCCGATCTGCGTCCCGATGCGTCCCTTTCAGGGATCTCTGTCTTCCCCGGGACGCATGTCCTTACCCGTAAATCCTTGAGTTACCTGCCCGAAAGGGCTTCGTCGATGGCCCTGGCGGCCGTCTTCCCCGCGCCCATGGCGGAAATGACGGTGGCGGCCCCGGTCACCGCGTCGCCGCCGGCGTAGACGCCGGGACGGGAGGTGAGGCCGTCCTCATTGACGATGATGCCGCCGCGCCGGTTCACTTCAAGCCCTTCCGTCGTGGACTTGATCAGCGGGTTCGGGCTGGTGCCGATGGCCATGACGACCGCGTCCACGGGAAGCTCGAATTCGCTGCCCGGGATCTCCACCGGCCGTCTCCGTCCGCCGGCGTCCGGTTCGCCGAGTTCCATCCGGA
>JAGDAW010000030.1 GCA_017959345.1 Lachnospiraceae bacterium
AGACCGTGAAACTGAAGGGCAGGAACTATACGTGCTCGGACGATGGAAAATGCACCCGCAGCAACCTGTACAACGAATGGGTGGATATGAAAAACGCCAGCGGCGGGGCGCGGGTGCTGTACGGGGACCTGACCGGGATCTCCGCCACGGTGCTGGACCGGGAACTGGAAGCGGTGCAGCAGATCCGCACGCTTGAGGTTACGTTCCGGTATGAACCGCGGCCGTGACGCTGTGAATTCCGAAGCAGCAACGCAGGCTGATCATTCCATGGATTTCAGGAGGCCTTTGCGGTCGTACATCCGCTGATCCGCGCGCTCAAAGACGCGGCGGAAGCTGTTGTCATGCCCGTGGCGGAAGACGGCCATGCCGGAGGCGACGGTTACCTCACCGAGCCGGAGGTTGGACTCCACCTTGTCCTCAAAGTCCGCCAGGAGGGCTTTCCGGTTCCGGTAATCCTCGCCCTCGAGGAAAGCGACAAACTCGTCCCCGCCGATGCGGAAAACCGGGCTGTGCTTGAACTGGCGGCAGATCATGCGGCAGGCATTGCGGATCAGGAGGTCTCCCGCGTCATGGCCCTGCGTGTCGTTGGTGATCTTCAGGTTATTGATATCAAAGACCACAACGCCGAACTCCCGGATCCGGTCGTCCGCGATGCTGCGGTCGACCTCCTTTTCCCGTTCCACATAGGCATGGGAGCTTTTTACCCCGGTGAGGGAATCGGTATAGGCCAGGTGTTTCGCACTGCCCAGCTCCCGCTCCTGCTCATCCTGGATGCGGAAGAGCTCTTCCAGCTCGACGCGCCGGTCCTCCTTCATGTCGCTGATGACGAAGGTATGGAGGATGCAGGTGCCCAGGAGGCAGGCGACCGCGTACAGGGGCTGCATGGGGAAGAACGCCTGCAGGACGACCATGGCGGCCATCACGGCGCCGACGATCCCGATCGCCGCGTGGCGGGACTTTCCCCGTCCTTCCGTACGGTGAAGGGTGACGAAGAGGTAGGCGGACACGGCGATGAACATCAGGACCTGCACCAGCAGGGCAGCATACCGCAGGAAGCCCGCGCGGTATACGCCGTCGCCGTCAAACCAGAACATGACCGGCAGGAAGAAATTCACGACCAGCGCGAGCCCGAAGAAGGCCGGGGCCAGGTAGCTGACGGCGGACAGGAAACGCATGAAACGGCTCTTCTCGTGCAGGAAAAGGATGACGAAGCGCCCCCAGAAAAACAGGGAGGCGGCCATGGCGGCAAAATACAGGACGGTATCCGCGTAAACGGCCGGAACCAGGCGGGCGTCATACAGGACGCCCCACAGCGCGTCGGAGACATAGAACAGCATCACGGTGCAGACGAGCGCGCGGTAGGCTTTCCCGGGCGCAGTCTCATTCCGGTAATGATCATTGCGGATCGCGTCAAAATGGATGATGAGGTGAACCAGGAGCGCCAGGACGGCGGTGCTTGCGTAAGTCATGGGAAACTTCCTCGGGGAAAATGGATATGTAACCGATAAAGAGCCGGGCAGCATCCTGCGTGACGAAAGGGAGAGGCCATGCAGGAGACGCCCGGCCGGTACGGTTACATATGGAATGATATCACCGCTTTTGGATGTAATCAATGGATGATCCGGTAAAAAACGGGTCCGGATACGAAAAAGGGAGCGCCGGGGCGGCGGTCCAGGCGCCGGCTTGCCGAAAACGGCGGGATAGGGTATCCTGTCAGCAGGACAGGAGGGAACTGAAATGATGAAGAAAATGATGTGTATCCTTTGCGCGCTGGCCGTGATGGCGGCGCTGCCCGGCCTGGCGGTCGAGCCGGTCGGAACGGAAAATCCCTGATCAGTTCAGAAATTCTCCTTTTGATTCACCGGAAAAGGAGTTGTATTCGCCTGCGGGCCGGATTAAGCTGTGAGCAGGAATCAGAAAGGAGAAAAGACCATGATCCATGAACAGATCGCCAGGTACAGGAAACTGAAGGGGCTTACGCAGGAACAGCTGGGCGAGACGCTCGGTGTTTCCAACCGTACCGTATCAAAATGGGAATCGGGAGCTTCCCTTCCCGGCGCCGACATAATTCCGGAGATCGCAGACGCGCTGGGCGTTTCGCTGCACACGCTTTACGGCATCGATACACAGCAGGAGGAGCAGGACCTTGCCGGACTGATCCGGGAAACGATCCGGACAGAGCTCGAAAGGATCCTTCCGGACGCGGTTGAAAAAGCGGTTACGGAAAGCTGCGGCAGCGGCCAGGGCCTTCCCGGCGCCCCGAAAGGGCGCGAGCTCAGTATACTGTCCAGGGACAGGAGCCGGATCGTCAGGACGCCCGGTAGCGCGAATATCGCCGGGCCGGTTGCGCGCGAAGGGGCTCCGGACCAATGGCAGGTCAATGTGCTCGATCATGGAAAGCGGTATGTCACGGTGGGCGAATACGACACAAAAGAGGAAGCCGAAACCGCGCTGAAAGCGATCCTGGACGCCTGGTCCGGCGGGTACTCCAGCATCGCCCTGTGATCCCGGCGGAATCATGATTCGTTGATCCCGGCTGAAGCATCAGCCGGGATTTTGCATTGTTCTGAGATTGTTTGTCCTATATGGGAAGAAAAAAGTTCTTTTCAAACATGACAGAAAATGGTAAGATAAATTAAACCCGGAAAAACTTTTCGGAGAACGTTATATGGAAAAGAACCTGAACCGGATTCTGTCGGATCAGAAGAGCAAGACGAAGCTCAGTCTTTTGATCTGCGTTTCTTTGGCTGTCGCGTCCGCCTTCCTGCTGCCCTCCGGGCAGATGATCGGGTGGGCCTTTTTGGTCATGGCCGTGATCACCGGCTCGGCGCTGGCGATCCGGACCCGGCGCAGCCGGGCGGAACTGGCCAGGCTGGGCGGCACGGAAGAGGCGGAGAAAAAGCTGAAAGCCAAAGGGACGGTATACTACGAGCCCTTCGGCCTGACGGTGGGCGAAGATTTCGCGATCCAGGAGCGGCCGGCGCTGCGCGTCTTCCTTTTCAGCGAGATGGAAAAATTCGAGGTGGGCCTCGGCGGAACCACCCACAAGGTGCTGTTCCTGACTGACCGGGAGGGAAAGCGGCACCCTGTGGCGGAGACGAGCAGGGAAAACGACCACCAGAAGGAATTCGACCGGGCGTACGGGCAGATCCGGGATCTCTTTTCCGCGAGGACTCCTGAAAACAGAACGGTTTGACAAGGCGCAAAAGCACAGACGACCCCGAGAGAGAAAGGAGAAGCAGCATGAAAATTGGTTTTATCGGACTGGGGATCATGGGACGGCCGCTGTCGAAGCACCTGGTGAACGCCGGCTTTGACGTCATGGTATCGGACGTCAATCCGGATCCCGTGAAGGAACTGGTCGGCATGGGCGCGAGCACGGGGACCTACGCGGAGATCGGCGCGCAGTGCGAGGTCGTGATCACGATCCTGCCCACGGGCGGCATCGTGCAGTCGGTGCTGTTCGACGAGGGCGGCATCGCGTCGACCATCAAACCCGGCAGCCTCGTGATTGACCACAGCTCCGTTTCTCCCGTGGAATCCCGGGAATGCTACGACAAACTGAAGGCGAAGGGCGTCGATTTCGTGGACGCGCCCGTATCCGGCGGTGAGCCCGGCGCGATCGCCGGCAAGCTGGCCATCATGGCGGGCGGCGACGAACCCGTCTTCGAGCGGGCAAAGCAGTATATGGAGCCCTACGCCTCCTCGATCCTGCTGATCGGCCCCTGCGGCAGCGGCAGCGTCGCGAAGCTGGCGAACCAGATCATCGTGAACAACAACATCGCCATCGTCGGCGAGGCGCTGACCTTCGCGGCGAAGGCGGGCGCGGATCCGGAAAAGGTGTACCTGGCGATCCGCGGAGGCCTGGCCGGATCGGCGGTGCTGGACGCCAAGGCGCCGATGATGTACAACCGGAATTTCGTGCCCGGCGGCCCCATCCGCATCAACCACAAGGACATCGCGAACGTGGTGAAGACGGCGCACGCGATCGACGCGCCGATCCCCTATACCGCCCAGCTGTTCGAGATCATGCAGTCGCTGAAGATCCATGGCCTGATGGGCGAGGACCATTCCGCGATCGTCAAGTATTTCGAAGCTATGGCCGACGTGAAAGTTGAGAAAAAGGAGAAGTAAGATGGCGCTTGATACGAAGATCCTGACCAGCTTCAGGCCGATCGACGAGGCGAAGGCCGACGAGCTGCTGAACGCCGAGATCGCGGCGAACAACAAGAAGATCGTCGTGCTGGACGACGACCCAACCGGCGTGCAGACCGTCCACGACATCACGGTGTATACCAACTGGGATAAGGACAGCATCCGCCAGGGCTTTGAAGAGAAGAACAACCTGTTCTACATCATGACCAACTCCCGCGGGTTCACGGCGGAGCAGACCACCAAAGCGCATCACGAGATCGCGGCGGTGGTGGACGAGGTATCCCGGGAAACGGGACGGGAATACATCTACATCAGCCGGAGCGACAGCACGCTGCGCGGCCACTATCCGCTGGAAACGAAGCTGCTGCGCGACGACTACGAGAAATACACCGGCAAGAAGATCGACGGCGAGATCATGTGCCCGTTCTTCAAGGAGGGCGGCCGTTTCACGATCGACAACGTGCACTACGTGAAATACGGCGACGAACTGATCCCTGCCAACGAGACGGAATTCGCGAAGGACAAGACCTTCGGGTATACCGCGGCGACCATGCCCGGGTACATCGAGGAGAAGACCGGCGGCGAGTTCAAAGCGGAGGACGTCGTCGGGATCACGCTGGAAGAGATCCACAACATGGACATCGACAGCATCCAGGCGAAGCTGATGGCGGTGAAGGACTTCAACAAGATCATCGTCAACGCGGTGGACTATGTCGACGTGAAGGTATTCTGCATCGCCCTGTACCGCGCGATGAAGGCAGGGAAGGTATTCATGTTCCGGACGGCGGCCGCCATCGTCAAGGTGATGGGCGGCGTGACGGACCAGCCCCTGCTGACCCTGGAAAAGATGGTGCAGACCGACACGGACAACGGCGGCGTGATCGTGGTCGGCTCCCACACGGACAAGACCACGCGCCAG
>JAGDAW010000031.1 GCA_017959345.1 Lachnospiraceae bacterium
CAGGCCGAGCGTCGTCTTCGCGTTCAGCATGTTCTGCGCCGTGCCGACCGGGTTCTCGGAGCTGCCGCAGCTCAGGAACAGGAAGTTGATGGGATATTTATCCTTCCACTCGCTGTTGTACTTGTCGAAGAACGCCTGGCCGGGGCCGCCGCCGGATTCCCACGCGACGTAGGAAACGTACGGGAAGCAGTTGTTCAGGATGCCGGAGCAGATTCCGCCGCCGCGGGACAGACCGGTGAAGCCGACGTGGTCACGGGCTGCAATCAGGTCCGCATCCGCCGTAGAAGCCGCGTAGGTGTTGAAGTTCTCAACGATGTAGGGCATAAGGTCGTTCATGAACTCCATATACCACACGCCGTCCGCGCCCTCTTCCTTGGTGACCGCTTCTTCGATGCGCTCGAAGTCGGGATCGATGTAACCGTAGTACAGGTTACCGACTTCCGCGTCGCCGCCGAGCTCATCGCCCTGCTTGTCATTGTAGTAGTAGTTGTACAGGGTCGGGGTCACGATGATGGTGTCCTCGATGTCCAGGTTGTCATACATCCAGTCAAGCATGTTCTCGGTGCCGTAACCAGCGGTGTAGGCAGACCATGCGGACTCGCTCGCGTAGGAACCCGAACGGAACCAGTAACCCTCGTTCAGCTTGTTGCCGTGCATCTTGTACAGGACGTTGTACTTCTTGGAGGTGTCGTTCGCGTCATAGCCGGCGGGAAGGTACACATACGCGCGCTTCACGATGTGCAGTTTGCCTTCGTATTCCGCATGCTTGGACTCAACACCGTACGCACGGGTCTTGTACCAGATCTCGACGATGGTGCCCTTATGTCCGGCAGGTGCGTCGTAGTTCAGGATGTTCTTGGTGCTCGCCATGGGCTCCTGACGGAAGATCGTGGTTTCGTCACACATGGTGCACTTCCCGGCCACAAAGTTGTGGGGTTCGATCTTGCCTTCTTCATTGCCCGTGATGACGTACGTCTCGCGGTCATGGCTCTTCTTCGAGGCAGGCTTCTCGTTCCCGCCGCAGCCCGCTGCGAAGCTCAGGATGAGGATCGCGCAAAGGGCCAGGCTTAAGATCCTTGTCTTTCTCATAATGTCCTCCTTTTTGATTTGGAAATATGTCCGATATTTCCACCTTTTTCAGAATTATATCATCGTCATAATGGGATATAAATTGCAATTCCCGTATGAAACCTTGCATTTTTTCCTGTCAACTATAAATTGGAAAATTCTTCGTGCGCATTCCCGGCACGCGCCCGGAAACCGCCCGGCCGGGACGAAAAGCCCCAACCCGGACGAAAAGCCCCGCCCGGGATAAAAAGCCCCGGCCCGGACGTAAGGCCCCGGCCCGGACGCCCCGACCGAAAAGGGCTCCCGGCGTATCCTGCCGGGAACCCTTCAACAGCTATTTACACACTGAGCGCCACCGGCGCCTCTTCCTGTTCTTCTTCCTCAGCGGGATCCCCGTGCAGGAAGCGGTCCAGGAACGCCGGGAACGCCGCCCAGCTCTCTTCCTCATGCCGCGGGACGATCTGGTAATACCCGGTCCCGTTCGCGGCGGCCGCGTCGCGGTCCTGCAGCGCGTCCCCCACCATCAGGACGTTCGCGGGGTCGTAGCCGCACCCCACGAGCTTCCGGAGGCACTCGCTCTTCGACCCGGTCTCCAGCGAAGTCATCATATCCACGTAATCCAGGAGGCCGTAGTATCCCCACTCCTCCATGATCGCGGAACGGTTGCTGCTGGACACCACCGCGAGGTCCGCCTCCCGGCGCACCTTCCTGAAAGCCTCGAACACGCCTTTGAATACCGGCTTGTCCTTCGGGCTCAGGGCGGAGATCCGCTCATTGACCCGTTTCGAGAACTGCCGGGCTTTCTTCAGGATCTCGCAGGGGCACCGCGCGATGGCCTTCTCCAGTTCGGCATCCGTATGGGCCGGGGAGTCCCTGAGCCAGGCCTCGAGGATGGGCAGCTCCCGCTCCTGCAGGAGGATGCCGTCCAGCTGGCGGAGGATCAGGTCCAGGGCCAGGAAGCGATTGATCCCCCTGGTACTCTCGTACAGGTTGATCCGGTTCCAGAGCGCCTGCACTTCGTCCGCGTGGTCGGTCAGGCCCCAGACCTCGATAAATGCCGGTCCGTGGCAATGGTTGTGTTTTACGGACATGGCGTCCAGGACCGTGCCGTCGCTGTCGAAGCAGACGACATAATCGTGTTTCCTCCTGAACTCCTCAAAATTCTCTGTCATTGGTTCCCCCGCTTTTTCATAAAGCCTAAAGCCTGGTGTCCCACATCCCGCAGAACGCGTCCACCGGATCCGTGCCGGTGAATTCCGTCTTCCCCGCGAGCTTCCCGTAGAGGGCGCGCAGCGTCGCGTCGGAATCCGAATAGGCATTGATATAATTCCTGGCCTGCGGCACGTCCGCGAGCACGAACGGGCTGGCAAGCGATACGACGATTACCGGCAGTTCGTGGACGTACCACGGGATCTCCCCGCCGCCCTTCGACATGCCCCAGCTGATCCGCTCCACGGTCTGGCCGTAAGAGGCCACGTCCGTCAATGTGATCACAAGGTCATACTTCTCCACGAAGCCCTCTACCGGGGTCTTCGCGGCAAAGTAGATATTCAGTTCCTTCCCCCGCTCTTCGGGCGGCATCTTCGCCATCCGCTCAAAGGGGGATTCATAGATCTCGGTCTCGAACCCGTCCGCACGGAGCATGTCCGAAAACTTCTCCGCGGGCGTCTTCCGGGCCGGTCCCCCGACCACCGTAAACAGGTTCGGGCCGGACAATGCCTTCGCGGGCACGATCAGGACCCTCGGATAGCGTTCCGGGGTAACGGGGAACACGTCCTCCAGGTGCTTGACCAGGGTGATGGACCGCTCCGCCACTTCCCGCTCGACCGCCATATGGTCCGCGCAGTGCACCAGGGGCAGCCTGTCCTGCGCCGGCGTAAACGGCGCCGTCAGGCCCATTTTCGCCTTCATCCCGAGGATCCGGGTCAGCGCGTCGTTCAGCCGCTCTTCCGTGATGATGCCGTCCTCGTACCCCTTCTTCACGAACATGAGGTCCTCTTCGGGGTCGTTGAAGAACAGCAGCATGTCGCAGCCCGCCGCGATGGACCTGGGCAGCGCTTCCGAACGCTTCATCTCGCAGGTCATCCCCACCATATGGGTCGCGTCCGTCACAATCAGGCCGTTGAAGCCCAGCTGTCCGCGGAGCAGCCCGGTCAGGAGTTCTTCCGACAGGGTCGCGGGCAGGATCTCCGAGTCCGGGAGGTCCGGGTTCAGCCGGCGGGAATAGGATGGCAGCATGATGTGCCCTGCCATAACCGACTCTACGCCCGCGTCGATCAGACCGCGGTATACCTTCCCGTACGTCGCGTCCCACTCCTCGCAGGACAGGGGGTTGACGGACCTCGAGAGATGCTGGTCCCGCTCGTCCGCCCCGTCACCCGGGAAATGCTTGAACGCGCAGATGCAGCCCGAATGCTCCGACACGCCCTTCAGGTATGCCTTGCCGAATTCCAGCACCTGGTCGGCGTCCTTCGAAAAGCACCGTCTGGAGACAATGGGGTTCCTCCAGTTCATGCTGATGTCCACAACGGGGGCGAACAGCCAGTTGCAGCCGACCGCCTCCGCTTCCGTCCCGCAGATCCGGCCGAGTTCATACGCGTAATGCGCGTCCCCGGTCGCGCCGATCTTCACGGGCAGCCCGACCGCGGTGCCGTCCACGCAGACGCCGTCCCCGCCGCCCTCCGCGTTCGCCGCGATCAGGAGCGGGATCTTCGAGTTCTGCTGGAGCACCGTGTTCTGCTTCAGGATGTCCCTGCCGGTGCCGGGGTTGTAGCGGAAACCGCCCACCGGGTACCGGCTCACGTATCCTTTCAGGTAATTCTCTTCCTTGACGGCGCCCATGCCCGCGAACAGCTGGCAGATCTTCTCGTCCTCGGTCATCGAGGCGATGGTCTGCGATACCCACGCGATCCGGGCCGCGTCCAGTTCATAAGGTTTTTTTGTCAGGTCAACCATAGGATTCCCTCAGGCCTGCATGGCCAGCATGCTTTTCTTCTTCCGGAGCGCTTCCTGGAGCCGCGCCTTCTCCGCCCTCTTCCGCCGGAAAATGTCCTCGTTCGCGAGGTACACGAGCAGCAGCAGGAACAGCAGCATGGTGATCACGTTCTGCTGGGCGTCGTTCAGCGCGAGCTTGCTTAAGCCCAGGGCGAACAGCGTCAGCGTCAGGGACGCGACCATGATGCCCACCGCCTGGTTCGACCGCCGCGCGAGGTACATGCCCAGGAACATCGGGAACATGTTCGCCATGACGGTGCCGTTCGACATGAACCCGGTCGCCACCTTCATCCCGTTCGACATGGCGGAGTCCAGCATGCCGGACACCGCGACGGCGCCGCCCGCGAAGGTGTAGCTCAGGATGGCGTTCGTGAACACATTGATCCCGGACGCCTTCGCGATCCGCTGGGAACCCTGGATGGCGCGGAGGCGGTAGCCGTAGCGCGTAAAGCCCAGGATATACAGGATCAGGACAATGAACACCGCGATCACGCCAAGCGTAAACCAGATGTCGATCAGGATCCCGTTCCCCTCGGTCCCGAACAGGTTGAAGCCCTTCCCTTCCGACGTGATGAACGCCAGCGCCTCATAGATGAGGCCGGCGCCGATGCCCAGCACCATGGCCGGGACACGGGTCACGACGAACAGGAGGCCGGTCACGAAACCGAACAGGATGCCGAACAGGAGCGCAAACAGGAGGAGCCCGATGCCGGACAGCCCCAGGGAAAGACCCAGGTTCCCGCCGATGATCACCCCGGCCAGGCGCTGCGCGCCGAGCGACAGGTCCATGCGCCCGCAGGTCAGGTTGAAGGACAGCGCATACGCGATCAGCGCCGAAATGGCGGTCCTCCGTACGATGTTCTGCAGGTCAAGGACACCGGTGATGATGTGCGTGTCCGCACCGGCCAGAAGGATCCAGATCTC
Source organism: Lachnospiraceae bacterium (assembly GCA_017959345.1). Classification (GTDB taxonomy): domain Bacteria; phylum Bacillota; class Clostridia; order Lachnospirales; family Lachnospiraceae; genus UBA1267. Next base: position 4,987 of record JAGDAW010000031.1, read on the forward strand.
CATGATCAGGGCCATGGCGAGCGGGAATGCCGCGATAATCAAGCTGTTTTTAACGATTCTCTTCGCACTGTCTGACATAAGGCTCTCCGTTCACGCGTCAGAATGACGCCTCTGACTGTCTGAATGTCTTATCAAAGGATGATGGGGTCAATGATTAATTGGCTTTCCTCGAAATCAGGTCTTCCATGTCGCTGACCTTCTGGAGGAGGTCCTTGGAATCCTGGATGGAAGCCGAGCTGTTGAATTCCGCGCAGAGCGCCTTCGCTTCTTCGCCGCTGATAACCCATGCGCCGGGCTTGTCGAGCTTCGCGAGGCCCGCGTACTGCTCGGCCGTACTGCAGAGCCAGGGCTCCACGAACAGCTGCGCCTTGGAGTCGCCGTCCTTGTAGAAGTCCGCGTGGCCGTCCACCGCGTTCCGGATGGCCGTGGCGTCGATGGCGTAGGCGATGGTCAGGGGGTTGATGACCGCGTAATCCAGCACGTTGTTGCCGAGGGCGTCCTTCGTGTTGAAGCCCGTGGCCGTCCGCTCTTCGATGGAGGCGGTGGC
>JAGDAW010000032.1 GCA_017959345.1 Lachnospiraceae bacterium
CAAGCAGCTTTACAACCTCGACATCGAGATCGAGGAGAACTCCGAGCTGGACCTTTTCGAAGCGTTCAACAAACACGCCGGCGATCCCCGGATCCCGGACGTCGTGGCGGACATGGAAACGGAGCTCGGCAAGGGCAACAAGAAGCCCGAAGTGCTCGCGAAGCTCGCGCAGTACGAGCTGACCCTGCTCGACTGGATCGAAGGCCATAAGGGCTACCGCAAATATGTGGCCATCGCCGGAAAATGCTGGCCGGCCTTCCAGACCCAGTTCGGCTTCGTGCCGTGCTACGTGAACAGCCGCCTGACCGGCCGCGGCATCCCGGTCTCCTGCGAAGTGGACATCTACGGCTGCCTGTCCGAGTTCATCGGCACGCAGGTCTCCGCGGACGCGGTCACCCTGCTCGACATCAACAACTCCGTCCCGAAAGACATGTATAAAGCGTCCATCGAAGGGAAGTTCCCCTACAAGCACACGGATACCTTCATGGGCTTCCACTGCGGGAACACCTGTTCCTCGAAACTGTCCTTCCATGAGATGAAATACCAGATGATCATGGCCCGTTCCCTGCCCATCGAGGTCACGAACGGCACGCTGGAAGGCGACATCGTCCCCGGCGAGATCACCTTCTTCCGCCTGCAGTCCACCGCGGACTCGAAGCTCCGGGCGTACATCGCGGAAGGCGAGGTCCTGCCCGTGGCCACCCGTTCCTTCGGCGGCATCGGCGTCTTCGCCATCCCGGAGATGGGCCGGTTCTACCGCCACGTCCTGATCGAGAAGAACTTCCCGCATCACGGCGCGGTCGCGTTCGGCCACCACGGGAAGGCCCTTTATGAAGTGTTCAAAATGATCGGCGTGCCGGCCCGGGAGATCGGGTACAACCGGCCCGCGGGCGTCCGCTATCCCACGGAGAACCCGTTCGCGTAACGGCACGGGGGACGAAAATGTATACGATCGGTATAGACCTCGGCACGTCCGCGGTGAAGCTGCTGCTCGCGGACGAAAGCCTGAACATTGTCCGCACGGTTTCCCGCGAATACCCGTTAAGCTTCCCGCAGCCCGGCTGGTCCGAACAGGACCCGCTGGACTGGTTCCGGCAGAGCATGGACGGCATCCGCGAACTGACGGAGGGCATCGACCGTTCGGAGGTCGCGGCCATCGCGGCGGCGGGGCAGATGCACGGCCTGGTGATCCTGGATGGGGAGGACCGGGTGCTCCGGCCCGCCATCCTCTGGAACGACGGGCGGACGCAGGAAGAAGTCCGTTTCCTGAATGAGACGGTCGGGGAGGACATCCTGGTCCGGGAGACCGGGAACATTGCCTTTGCCGGCTTTACCGCGCCGAAGATCCTGTGGGTCCGGGCACACGAACCGGAGCTGTTCGGACGGATCGCGAAGATCATGCTGCCCAAGGATTACCTGAATTACCGGATGACGGGCAGCTTCGTGACGGATTATTCGGACGCGTCCGGCATGCTGCTCCTCGATGTGGCGGGGAAGAAGTGGTCGCCCCTGATGCTGCAGCTCTGCGGCATTTCGGAAGGAATGCTGCCGGCGCTCCACGAGTCCTATGACGTCATCGGGCGGCTGAACCGGGAGGCCGCGGCGCTGACCGGGCTTCCGGAAGGCGTGCCGGTCCTGGCGGGCGCCGGGGACAATGCGGCCGCCGCCATCGGCACCGGGACCGTAGGGGAGGGGAAATGCAACTGCTCCCTCGGCACCTCCGGCACATTGTTCGTTTCCGGCGACGTTTTCCGCCAGCCCGCGAACCCCGCCATCCATTCCTTCTGCCACGCGGACGGACATTTCCACCTGATGGCGTGCATGCTTTCGTCGGCGTCCTCGAACCGCTGGTTCATGGAGGACATCTTAGGAAGCACGGATTACGCGGCGGCGCAGGCGGCCATCGGCGAACTCGGGGAGAACCGCGTGTTTTTCCTGCCGTACCTGATGGGCGAACGCTGCCCGCACAACGATACGGCCGTCCGCGCCATGTTTTACGGGATGTCCATGGACACGTCCCGCGCCGACATGGTGCAGGCGGTCCTGGAAGGCGTCGCCTTCAGTTTCCGTGACGCGTACGAGATCGTGAAGGCCTGCGGCGTGCGGATCGAACGCACGAAGATCTGCGGCGGCGGGGCGAAGTCCGCCCTCTGGAAGCGGATTATGGCCAATGTGCTGGACCTCCCCGTGGACGTGATCGCGTCCGAACAGGGGCCGGGGCTCGGCGCCGCCATCCTCGCGATGAACGCCGCGAAGGGGCTTCCCCCGGAGGCGCTCCGGGAGGACCTGACGAAGATTACGGAGACGGTTTACCCGGAAGAGGCGCTGGTGAAGCGTTACAACCGGCAATACGAGATTTACAGGCGTTTCTATCCCGCGCTGAAGGACATTGTCTGAGAAAGCGGGGGGACGTCCTGCCGACGCGGGGAGGACCGGCCGGCGTAGTGTAACGCGGGCCGGGTTTCCCGTGCGCGGCACGGACAGGGAGTGAGAGAGATGCGCAGAAGAAGATTTGAACTCGGGATCGTGGAAGCGGTGATCGCGGTGGCGGTGATCGTCATGTCGGTGCTGCTGTTTATCCGCTCGGAGGAGCTGACCATCCTGTACCCGGTCGTGTTCGGGTCCGCGGCGCTCCTGGCGGTGATCTGCCTGATCGACGCGGTGATCCAGAGCCGGAACAACCACACCCGGAACTCGCAGGCCGTGCTGTTCGGCATCGCGGCGGCGGCTCTGGCGTTTATGACGTACCTGACCGCGAAGGTGGTATTATGACGGAAGAACAGGCCGGGGAAGTGCTCTGCGGGGCGAATTCCTACGAAGAGAAGTATTATTTCAACGAAAAGTTCGCGAACCTGCCGTCTTCGGTGAAGGACGAACTCCATATCCTGTGCGTCCTGTTTACGGAAGAGTGCGGCGGGATCCTGACCCTGGAATTCCTGCCGGACGGGACGCTGGTGTTCCGCACCCTCGTGGACGACAATGATTTCTATTACGACGAAATCGAAGCCGGGCTCGGCATCCGGAAGCTCCGGAAGGAACACGCGGAACTCCTGGAGAACCTGGAACTGTACTACCGGACGTTTTTCCTGAGCTGAAAAGCTTCCTGACGAATGAAACGGACAGGTACCGGGGCGCAGCCTTGCGCCCCGGTACCTGTCCTCAAAACATTGTAAAACCTGTCTATATGCTGAAACCGATTACCCTCAACAACCTTACCATCGCATTCCCGGTGGCGCTGGGCCCCATGGCCGGCGTCACGGACCTCCCGTTCCGGGCCCTCGCCGCTTCGCAGGGGTGCGGGCTTTTTTACACGGAAATGATCTCCGCGAAGGCCCTGTATTACCGGAACCCGAACACCGAAGTGCTGATGGAGACCGGGGAAACCGACCGCCCGATCGGCGTCCAGCTGTTCGGTTCGGAGCCGGAGATCCTCGCGGAGGAAGCGCTGAAGCTCGAGGACCGGTTCGACTTTATCGACCTCAACATGGGCTGCCCGGTCCCGAAGATCGTAAAGAACGGGGAGGGGAGTTACCTGCTGGGCTGCCCGGAGCTCGCCCGTGACATTTTCACGAGGATGGTCCGGACCGTCCATAAACCGGTGACGGTCAAGATCCGCACGAGCTTCTCCGGCGACCCGGACGAGGGCCTGCGGGTCGCGCGGATCGCGGAGGACTGCGGCGTCTCCATGATCGCGGTGCACGGCCGCACCCGCAGCCAGTACTACAGCGGGAAAGCGGACTGGTCCGCCATCCGCCGCATCCGGGAACAGGTGTCGGTCCCCGTCATCGGGAACGGCGACATTTTCTCGGCGGCGGACGCGAAGCGCATGCTGGATGAAACCGGCGTCGACGGCGTCATGGCGGCCCGCGGGGCGCAGGGGAACCCCTGGCTCTTCCGGGAGATCCGCGGCCTCCTGACGGAAGGCGCGGTCCCGCCAAGGCCCACGCGGGAAGAGATCAACGAAACGATCCTCCGCCACGCGCGGATGCTCATCCGCCTGAAGGGCCCCCACACGGCCGTCCTGGAGATGCGGAAGCACGCCGCGTGGTACCTGCAGGGGCAGCCGAACGCGGCCGCGCTCCGGCGGGCGCTGAACGACGTCAGCACCCTTGAAGCGCTTGAGGAAGTGATCCGGTGACGATCCTTACGCCAGCGTGCACATACCAGTACCAGGGCTCATAGATGATGGGGAGTAGACGCCCCCTGCGCCAGTGAACCCTTGCCGGTGCCGGGGTGCCGCAGAGGATGGGGAATCGCCGCTTTTTACGCCAGTGTGCCCATGGGGTCCCACGGGTCTAACTCGACGGGAGGTTTCTCCAGCTCCTCCAGGTACTCTTTCCTCAGGTATTTCTTATGGACGATGACCTGGTAGGTGAACGCCTGAAACCACTTGTCCGAAGCGCAGAAATAACCTTTCCGCCCGGCTTCCTCGCCCCAGCTGTTCTCAATCTTCCAGCGCAGCGGCCGGTCTTCCGCGTCCAGCGCCACGCCGCAGATCAGCATCGCGTGGTTCATCGCGCTGTCCCGGTAGTCCAGGCGTTC
>JAGDAW010000033.1 GCA_017959345.1 Lachnospiraceae bacterium
CCCGTTCACGTAGACTTCATCCACGCGGACGACGATCTCGAAATGCGTCATGGGCGGCGCTTCCGGCTCAGAGCTCGGTTCTTCGGTTTCGGGTTCGGACTCCGAAACTTCCGGCTCCGATTCGGATTCGGATTCCGAAGGCTCGGTGGGGGCTTCGGTCTCTTCCGGTTCCGTGGGTTCGGTCACTTCCGCGGTCGGGACGGTTTCCTCCTGGGTATCCGGCGCGGCCGTCTCTCCGCTCCCGGTGCCTTCCTCGCCGGTTTTCGACGTATCGGTCACGATGCCGAAGCGGGAGGCGATATCATCCGCCCATCCGCCGTTCCCGAGCGACGTGCCGAAATAGATGCCTCCGCCGCCGAGCAGCAGCGCAAGGGCCGCAAGCGTCCCCGCGGTCTTCGCGGCGACGTGCTTGCTCTTCTTCTCTTTCTTTTCCGAAGTGTCTTTCTTGGCCGCCTTTTCCTTTTTGGCTTCTTTCGCCTTCTTCGCGGCTTCCTGCTCCGCTTTCTTCGCGGCGGCCCGCGCTACGGCGTCCGCGTCCTCCTGCATCCCGGCCTGTCCGTTATTCAAGGCCTGCTTCTCCTGTTCCGTCATCGGGAACCTCCTTTCCCTGGATATCCTGTTCGATGTAGTTGAAACGGATGCCCTCCTCGCCGGCTTCGTACCGGCACTCGGTGATCACGTCCGTGATCATCCGGTAAGCCATCCGGTAAATGTCGTTCCTGCGGTACTGGAAGATCACGAATACCGCTTCCTTCTCGGTCGCGCGGAGGGACTCCATAATGCGCGTCTTCAGACGGTTCCTCGCGTAGGCCGGGGCGTCCCAGTCGTACTGGATCAGGATCACGTCCTCCTCTTCCGGCACGTCCAGGAGCAGGTGGTCGAGCTGTTCGACGCTGACCGAGAGGACGTCCGTATTCTCAAGGACCGCATTGTCGGAAATGATCTTGTGGAACAGGATGTCCCGTTCCAGGACCGCCTGGTCCCGCGCCGCTTCGGCTTCCTTAATGCCGGCTTCCAGGTCTTCCGCCCGTTCCTGCAGCGATTCCACAAGCGACTTCAGCGCGTCCCGCTCTTCCGCGAGTTCGTCCCGTTCCGCAAGCAGCGCGTCCCGCTCCGCCTTCAGCTGTTCGATCTCCGCGAGCAGCGCCTCTCGTTCCTCCCGGAGGGCCGCCAGTTCTTCCTGCAGGGATTCGATATCCCCCTGCAGCGCCGCCTTCTCTTCTTTCAGCGCTTCGATGTCCGCCTCAAGGCCCGCCTGGGCTTCCTGGAGCGATGCGATCTCCTCATCCCGCTCTAGGATCGTACCCCGGAGCTCCTCGACCTGCTGCGCGGCCGCCTGCGACTCGATGGCCGCCTCGTCCTTCACCGCGTTCACCGTCTGGTGGGACTGCATGACCACGAGGAAGATCAGGATCAGGATGATGTCGAGAAGCGACGTCAGTTCAATAAAAATCTGCCTCTTCCTCATGACCTGCCTGCCCCGTCTTCACCGCCTCCCGCGGCGTCCGCCGCGTCCTCAGCCGTTTCTGCCGCTGCGTCGTCTTCCGGGACCGGGAGCGCCGCGCCGTCCGCATTTTCTTCCGGACGCACGTCCTCCGCGGGCACGGACACGCGCACCTCCGCGGCGCCTTCCGGGGCCGCGTTCGGCACGCCGGGACGCATGCTGAGCAGCAGGTTCACATTCTTGTCGTTGTCATCAATCCTCGGGGAAAGGAAGCCGTCCAGCACCTTGAAGAGGATGGCGAAAACCAGGCCCCAGAAGGTGGACGTCAGCGCCGCGAAGAAATTCATCTGGATGTCCGCGAGCTGGGAAACCATGGGGATCAGCGCGATGACGGTGCCCAGGATCCCGAGCAGCGGGAAAATGGCGGTGATGTTGACAAAGATCCCGTAAAGGTTCTCCGAAACGTTCCGGAGCCGGACGAACTCCTCCTCATCCACGGCGCGGATGTCTTCCGCGAGCGCGTCCGGGTCCCGCTTCCTTGTGGGGATGAAAATGCTCTGGTGCATCCGGTTGTAAAGATCCATGGTGCGCTTCCGGGTGTACCAGTACAGGATCCCGTTCAGGACGCCGAGGATCAGGATGAACAGGTCGTAGCCGACCAGGTTGTTCAGAATAATGCTGATGACAGACATGACTTCTCCTTATTGCTCTGTTTCCGGGGAACGGGCGGATGCCCGTACCCGCTTGGTCTTAACGCCGATTTTAGCACAGCGCGTATGAAAAAGCAAGGCTGAAAGCCGGCTTGCCGGACAATGAACGCGGTTTTCCGGGCGGTAAAAAGATTTTTCAGATTCTTCTTGACAAATCTCTCCGTATGTGTATAATAGTGCAGGTGAGCGCAAGTTCACAGGCTTCCGTGGCTCAGTCGGTAGAGCAGCGCATTCGTAATGCGCAGGTCGCCAGTTCGAGTCTGGCCGGGAGCTTTTTTATTTCTCTTTATAAGCCCGTCTTCCGCACCCTGCTTGTCCGCAGGGTGGAGGACGGGCTTTTTTTGTTCCCGAGAAAGACTCAGGGCCCGGCTTCCGCCGGGCCCCCGTCATGGGGCTCCTCATCGAGAAGCCCCTTCTCTCCGTACACATTTTCCGTGTCCGTTTATTCCTGTACTTTCTTTGTCCTCCGCATGAAACACGCGGCGATCGCGACGATCATCATCAGGAGCATCACCGCGAGGACCGCCACGATCAGCCCGAATTTCTCCGGGTTCCCGAACATAACGATGTTCTGGTAATAATCCACGATGGAGCCGATCGTCTCCGGCGGCGTGTACGCGAACAGCCCGAAGCAAGCGGCAGAAAGCGCCGCGACCAGGACCGGGAGCCAGTCGTTGTCCAGGAAGAACAGGACCGCTTCCGTGAGCACGATCACGCCGAGCATGACCGGGATCGCAGTGACCATCAGGCCGTCCGCGGACGTGCCATAGACCATATAAAGGCCGAGGCTCACGATCGCGAGAAGCCCGACAAGGAGTCCCGCGTACGCCCCTGCGCTTTTCTTAGTTCCCTTCATGGCCGGCCTCCTTTCCCGCCCGCGCGTTCCGGATCCCGGTGATGGCGAGCATCACCATGGACAGGACGGCCAGTGCGACCAGGACGCCCATCACCGTATAGGCGATGATCTGCCACGCGGGCACGATGGTCCGGATCACGGTGTCGTCCGACAGCCCGTTCACGGCCATGGAGCGCGACAGGGCAAACGCGGTATTCTTCGCCGCCCGTCTCATGCAGCCGAGGATGAAGCCGTCGTCGTTGTCCTTGATGTAGTTCGCGACGATGGTGCCGCCCACGCCGTCGCCGTCCAGGCAGTAGATATCCGTACCCATCGCCATGGTCGTGACGTAATGCGACTTATAGCCGGTCGTGGTGCCGCTGGAGGCGTCCGTGATCACTTCGCCTTCGAAGCCCCACTCGTCCCGCAGCACGCCGACGTTCAGCTCTTCGCAGGCCGAGGAGAACACCACGCCCTGCCGGTTGAAGGACTGCATGATCGCATGGACTTTCGCCACGCGCACCGCGCCCTCGAATCCGCGCAGCGCCCCTTCCCGGTGGGCCTGCTCATTGAAAAATGTGACAAGGCCTTCCCGGTGGGACTCCTGGTCGTTCGCGGCGAAATGCTTGATGCCGGCCAGGATCCCGCGCTTCTCCATCTCCGAAAGCTCGATGACGGAGATCAGGTAGCAGAGGTTCGCGTCTTCGCTGTAATACTCCGCCTGGCGCCCGCCGAAGGGGGTCCTGTGCAGGTTGCCGCCGCCGGTCCAGATGACGGTCTGGTTCAGGAACAGGGCCTGGTTCGCCATCAGCTTGCCCCGCTCCGCCATGAGCGCGGGGTTAAAGGTGCAGGACAGCAGCGACGTATACAGGCAAGGCCACAGAACGGCGCCGCCGGTCAGCGTCTCGGAATAGGGTTCATCCCCCACGCCCTGGCAGCCGTCCCCGCCGGATTTCTGCGGGATGTTGATGGGCTGGGTCGTGATGGATTTGTTCCCGAAATAGTTCGCGGTCATCAGGACGAGGTCGTCCAGCGTGAACTGGTCGAGGAAGCGGTTCCACGTCTCCTCGTCGTCATAGTCCACTTTCCGCATGTTCACGAAGGAGAGGCCGTTGTCGGTCCCCTTCCAGCCATTGCCCTTCCCCTGGGCGTAGATGTCCGTGGAAGGCGTTTCCGATGTCTTCGCGTAGAAATCGCCCTGCAGCAGGGTCTCCATCTCCGTGCCGAGGAGGTACGCCTTCGCGGGTTCCGTGGGGAACGTGCCCGCCCAGTCGGAGCGGGTCAGGTACTTCACGGAATTCCCTTCCCAGGCATTGATGTCCATCTTGTCGAAGAGGTTCGTGACGACCACGCCGGTCTCTTCGGCGTTCTCGCCGTACCGGTACGTCGTGGTGTCAAGGTCCATGGACCACTGATAGACGCATTTCGGGTCCGCCGCGAACGGCTTCCCTTCGATGTCCGTCAGGTTCGCGTACCCCTTCGCGCCGAGCACATGGTTCAGGGCCGCGTGCGCGTCGCTGCCGACCGAGAAATAATAATCCCCGGCGGTCAGGACATAGCCCTTCGTGTCCGTATAGTCATAGCTCGCGAACAGGTACTCGTCCACGGTGATCACAAGGTCTTCGGAAGCGCCGGGCTGGAGGACGCCGGTCTTCCCGAATCCCACGAGCTGGATGGCGGATTTCTCGATCTTCCGCGCTTTTTCGTAGTCCCCGTACGGGGTGCTCGCGTAGAGCTGCACGGAACGTTTGCCCGCGGTGCTGCCGGTGTTCTGCACCCGCACCGTCACGGTATAAATATGGTCCCTTCCCTTTCTGACGTCCGTGATCTGTTCGGAGAAGTCCGTGTAGGAAAGGCCGTAGCCGAAGGGATAGCACATTTCCCGCGCGTATTCCCAGCCGCCGTCAAACGAGGAACCGACGGCCGAAGCCGCGCCCGCGTCCCCCATCACGGCGTCCGCGTAGCGGGTCTCATAGTACTTGTACCCGATGTAAATGCTCTCCTGCTGCACGCTGACGTACGTCGTGGACTGCGCGTGGTCCGTGACGATCCCGGAGGGATTGTAAGTCGCGTCCCCGAGGTTCGCCCACTGGGGGGTATTCCCGGCGGCGTTCACGATGGCCGGGGAAGACAGCGAATTCGCGGCAAATGTGTCCACCAGCCGGCCGGAGGGGTTCGCCCCGTCCTTCGCGGTCAGGAGGTTCACGATGCCGGTAAAGCCGGTCAGGCCGACCGTGCTGATGTACATGCACGCGTCCACGGGGTACTCCTGGATCCACCCGAGCTCCAACGCGTAGGGCGAGTTGATCAGGACAATGATTTTCCCGAAGCCCTGCTTCGAAACAAAGTCCATCATGGCCTTCTCGTTCGTCTGCAGCGCAAGGGAATTCACCACTTCCGTATCCGCCTTGAACTGCCGGTTCCGGCTGTTGGAGGTCACGTTCCAGGCCTGGTCGACGCTCATGTCCGTGCCTTCTCCGGCGCTCCGCTCGATGACCACGATCGCGACGTCCTTATAGCCATTGAAGGTGCCGGCATTCGCTTCATAGAAGGAGACCGGCTCTTCGAACTGGTAGGAGAACCCGGGCTTGTTGGTGCCTTTCCCGGAGGCATAGGCGTCGATCAGCGCGGTATTGACGGAGAACCCGGCGTCCTGCATGGCCTTCTTGAGGTCCACGACCCGCTCCGGGTTGTTGTCAGTGACGCGCGTACAGGCGGCCGCTGTCCGGTACAGCGGGCTGTAAACCGCACGCCCGATCAGGGATACGTTTTTCTCGGAGGCGGCGTCAAGCGGAAGCGCGGGCTTCCCGTTCACCAGGCTGTTTTTCAGCAGCACCGCCCCTTCCTGGGCTTCCAGTACCGTCTGCGCTTCCGCAGCCGCTTCAAGCGCCTTCAGGTTCTCCGCGGTGATCGCCCCGAAATCCGACTTGAAGTATTCCGTATCCTCCTGGATATCGGTCGTCTTCTCCATGACGCTGGTCTGGATCCGGAACGTGGTATTGATGATATGCGCGTACTGGGACAGGATCATATTCGCGAACACGGCAAATACCGCCAACGCCGCGAACAGTCCGGACAGGCCGCGCCATACGCCTTTGTTTTTCACTTATGCTCCTTTCCCGGCCGCATCAGTCATCTTCGTAATGGACGAATTCGAGATTCTCCCACTTGGGCTGCCAGGTCAGGACCGCGTCCGTGGTCAGGAAGATCGTGTCCACCATGGGCGCCACCGCGTTGATGGTGGATTCGAATTCATGGGAATTCGCCACATAGAGGCAGATTTCGTTCCTGCCCTCTTTCAGGGAAACGGTGGTGCTGATCTCCCATTCATCGAAGGGACGCTGGTTCGGCGTCATCTGGGCCTTCGCGCCGGTCAGCGCGATGGGGGTGTACTCCATCGATTCGTCGTTTACAAGGAACTGGAACGCGTAATAGGTGACGTCGTCCACCTTCGTCTGTTCCGGCGCGATGTAGATGTCGCGGAATTCCGCGGAAAGACGGGCTTTCAGGGTCACATTTTCCACGTCCCGGTCGGAGTCGATCAGGAATTCGATGGAAAGGTCTTCGCTGTAAAGGTAGCCGACGGAATACCCCATGCGGGCGTTCTGGTTCCGCTCGGGGCTGTCGTAACGGATCATGCCTTCATCGTTGAAGCTGATGGAATAGCCGTAACCGGTCTTGCCGGTAAGGTCCGTGAGCTCCGCTTCAAAGGCGTAGGTCGTGGTGCCCCATACGGCGTACAGCGTCAGGTCCGCGTTCACCGGCGCGCTGAAGTCATAGAGGTTCTCGCCCGAGACATCGGTCGCCCAGCCCTGGAAGGACGCCGTCGCGTAAACGTATTTGTCCTCACCCTTGGTGGAATTCAGGTATACCTGCTTTCTGGGCCGCTCCGGGGCGGATACCGCGCTGCCGGCGTCGACCGTCACGGTCTCCGCTTCCGGCGCGCCGTCGTAATTCAGGTCAAACGTCACGGTGTACGCGTCCGCGCTGCCCTGGCTTTCGGGTTCGGTCGGGGCCGCTTCGGATTCAGACTCGGAAGGTGCCTCGGTCGGCGCGGGCTCGGACTCGGAGGGCGCTTCGGTCGGCGCAGGCTCGGATTCGGAAGGTGCCTCGGTCGGCGCATCTGTAGGTGCGGCGGTCGGGGCGTCCGTCGGCGCGTCCGTGGGTGCGTCTGTCGGCGCGTCCGTGGGTGCGGCGGTCGGGGCGTCCGTGGGTGCGGCGGTCGGGGCATCTGTCGGTGCATCCGTCGGTTTCTCTGTCGGGGCCGTGGTCGGCGCGGTCGTCGGGGCCG
>JAGDAW010000034.1 GCA_017959345.1 Lachnospiraceae bacterium
CCGTTCGCATCATCCGCGTCGTAGGAAGCAAGATCCTGGACGTTCACGGTGATCTTCAGGGTTTCCTTCTTGCCGGGGCGGAGCTCGGAGGTCTTGCCGAAGCCGACCAGCTTCACCGCGGCCTTCTCCACTTCACCGGGGGTGTAGGGGGCGTTGATGTAGATCTCGACAACTTCCTTGCCGGCCACAGAGCCGGTGTTCTCGACTTCAACTTCCACGGTCAGGGTCTTCACTTCCGCTTCCTGGCCGATGACGGAGCCGAGCAGCGCCGCATCGATGGAGTCGCCGCCTTCGATGACGGTGCCGTTGTCAAGGGTGACTTTGATGCTGTTGAACGCAAAGGTGGTGTAGGAAAGGCCGTAGCCGAAGGGGTAAACGACCGCATCCGCGTACCAGTCCGCGCCGTCTTCGCCCATGTCGAAGGCCCGGGTCTCGTAGTAACGATAGCCTAAGTAGATGCCCTCTTCATAGTCGATGCCGTGGTAAGAGGTGGAGCTGACCACGATTCCGCCGCCTTCTTCACCGTCCGCTTCTTCGCCCGGAAGGACGTACGTCACGCCGTCCTTACCGACGGACTGCTTGTTGTTGGTTACGTTCTGCCACGTGGGATCCGCCGTGAAGTCACGGTACCAGGTATCCACGGTCCTGCCGGAGGGGTTGATGCGCCCGGACAGGATGCCGGCGGAGGAAAGGAGGCCCGACTGGCCGGGACGGCCGATCCAGAGGATCGCGTCGACGTCTTCGTCGTTCTCCAGGTCGCCAAGCTCGAAGATCTCGGAGGAGTTGATCAGGTAGATGATCTTCTTGAAGCCCTGGGCCTTAACGTAATCCAGGAGTTCAAGCTCAGTATTCGTCATCTGCAGGAAATGCTTGTAGATCTTGCCGTCTTCCTGGGCCACATAACCCTTATGGGCTGCAAGTTCTTCCTCGCTCGCTTCCTCATCCGTCACGGTCGCGATATCGCTGCCTTCACCGCCGCCGCGGGAAAGGACGATGATCGCCGCGTCGCCGTACATCGCGAAGGAATTCTCGATGGAGTGGTTGAAATCCACCCGCTCGGCGAACGTCCGGCTAACGGAAGTGTTGTCCTTCGCATAGTAGCTGAGGAGCGTCGGGTTCAGCTTGAAGCCTTCCTCTTCCAGCGCCTGCTGCAGACGGACGTTCGTGCCGCTCTGGCCGCTCATGTTGTCCTGGCCGACACCGAAGACGCTGATGTACTCCTTCCCGCTCAGGGGGAGGGTCTCGTCCTGGTTCTTCAGAAGGACATTGCCTTCTGCGGCGATCTGCTGCGCAACGATGTTGGCAGCCGCCTGGGCCTCTTCAAGGGTCTCAAAATCGGTGTAGTACTTCCCATCGGAAGACATCCCGACCTGTGCCGCAAACGCGTGCGGCATGCCTGCAGCGAGGATCATCGCGATCGACAGGATTACTGCAAGGCTGCTCTTAAAGCTTTTTTTCATCTCTAACCTCCATTTGGTTATTATATCATCCGGGTCCCCCGGATCATACCAGTGTGAACTTCAGGAAATCCGTCTTCCCGCTGCCTTTGCGGGTAAAATACAGTTCCCCGGTGCCTGCGGGAAACGGGATCTCCGCGGAAAATGTGTTCCATTCCGGCGACGCTTCGAAAGGAATGACGCCGATGGGTGCGCTGTCCTGCCCGCTGCGGACCTCGAACTGTCCGGCATCCCCCCGGACGGTCACGCGTACGGTCTTAGGACCTGTGAAGCTGAAATACCGGAAGCCGGCCGTGGCACCTTCCTGAAGGTCCCGGATGCACTGCTTTCCTTTTTCATACTCCGTGATGCAGGGATGTTTCCTGTACTTCCCCCGGGAGAACGGCCCGTAGGCACATTTCACGGCCCCTTCCGCGCTCATCAGGCTGCAGGCCGCGTATGCCGGGTATTCCCCGGAGTCCGGGAGCGGTCCTCCCGAAAGCCCCTGTGTGGTCATCTCCGTCATGGAGAACAGGCCGTCGTCCGTCATCCGGACCCGTTCCGCGCAGCCCTGGCGGGTCTGCTCGTTTTTGTTGGTCTGCCTGTGATAGAAGACGTAGTATTCTCCGTTGACGTACTCTACCGCGCCATGGACATTACCCCAGTAATTCCTGGCCTGCTCTTCCGTCCTGCCGCCGTACCCGATGTCGCCGTTCGATACCACCGGCCCGCAGTACTTGAAGCACCCGTAGGGCTTGTCGCTGACGGCATAGGCGAGTTCGTGGCTGAGCCGCGAGGAATAGAAGAAATAGTACCGGCCATTGAACTTGCGTACGGACGAAGCTTCGTACATCTCATGGCCTTCAAATCCTGTACCGGCGCTGTTCTTGTACCCGGGGATCAGCATCTTCGGCTCACCCTTGACGGTCACATGGTCCTTGCAGAGCCGGACCACCTGGCCGCCGGTGCCGTCCACGTTCGTGATGCCCCGGCCGTTCAGCATCTTCTTCAGGTCTTCATTGGCCGAATACCCGCTGTACAGGTAGATCTCGCCGTCGTCGTCCGTGAACACCGCCGGGTCGAAGCACATGATGTCCTTAGGCCCCTGCCCGTACAATGTGCCGTCCGGATGGTGTACGTACCCAAGGAATGAGAAGTCCCGATCCGGGTAATCGCTGGACGCGACGCAGATCCTGTTGTCAAAATCGAAGCAGTAGTAAAGGTAAAACCTCCCGTCTGCCCCTCTTGTGCAGTCCGGCGCCCACATGCACCGGAATCCGAGACGGTTCCTTTTCCCGACCCGCCGGTAGGCAGGACCGGGGCAGGACCAGTCAGACAGATCCGTAACAGGGGCGGACCAGACCTCGTAATCCCCGGGACAGTACCGCATGGAACCGAACCGGTCATGGCTTCCGTATATATACAGCCGCCCGTCAAATACATGGGGCTCTCCGTCCGGTATATACACGCCTTCGCCGAGGTAGGGGTTCAAAACCCTGTTCTTCATACATCACCTCCTCATAAAGCGTTTCAGTGATGGCGCAATCATAGCACGATTTTTCCGGCCCGGTTCAAAAAGAGACTAAGTTAACATGAACCGCGCCTAAATTAAGATGGCGCGTTTTTGTCTGAAAAGCGGCCTCCTTCGCGTCCGCGGCGGCCAGACGCCCCGCGGAAACGCCGAAAAGCCTGCCGTTCCGCCAAAAAAAGACAACCGGATCACACACCGGCTGTCTTTTTATAGATGGATGATGTTGTGGCATCCGCCCGGAAAACCCTGTCCTTACGTCTCGTCCGTAAACGGGACGGGAATCACGATGTTCAGGTTGAAGATGCCTTCCCGGACGGTCACCGACATGGTGCCGCCGTACTTCTCCGCGATCAGCTTCATGGACCGGAGCCCCAGTCCGTGGTAATCGTGGTTCTCTTTCGTGGTCATCGGGAACTCGCCCCGGAAGTCCAGTTCCTCCTCGTTGCAGGTGTTCTCGAAATGGATCACCACCAGGTCCATCCGCTGTTTGACGGAAATGGACAGGAGTTTGTTCTTCTTCCGGACGCGGCTCAGCGCCTCGACGGCATTGTCAAATGCGTTCCCGAACAGGGTATAGATCTCCGAGTTCGGCATGAAGGACAGCGCTTTCCCGTCGATGATGCAGTTGAACTCGATCTCCTGGTCCTTCAGGAGGAGGCTCTTCTCGGCCAGGAAGGCGTCCAGGACCTCATTCCCGGTCTTGTAATTCACTTCGAAGATCTCGATCAGGTCCCGGATCTCCTGCAGCGCCCCCGGGTCCATCCGGTCTTCATACATGGAGATCTGCTGCTTCATATCGTGGCATTTGATGTTCACGAGCTCCATGTTGTTCTTGAGGCTCTCGTACTGGTTCTCCTGCCGGTAGACCAGGTACTGGAGGATTTCGTTGTCGTCCAGGAGTTTCCGGCTGACGACGATATTGTACTGCAGGATCAGCGCAAGGGCCGCGCAGATGACGTCATAGAAGGCGAACAGGATGTATACCATCTTCTGCTCAAACCGTACCTGGGTCTCTTCCACAAGCAGGTAAAGCACGATGGACAGGACCACGACCACGAGGCCGACGAACACATTGGACGCGGACTCGAACTTCTCCTGGTTGACCCCCCGGAACTTCGCGTAGAAGATCCGGAAGATGACGGAATACCCGAGCACGACCAGCAGGGGGTTCGCGATGGCGGAGAACAGGGAATCAAAGCCGAACCCGCTCAGAACGAGGATGATCGTATAGAACACATAGACGACGTGCTGTGTGGCCATCCCGCAGACCGCAACGAAGAGGAGGCTGTAGGTCCGGACCTTCCGGGTAAACAGCACATTCAGCGTGGCGATCAGGAGCATGACGGAATATTTGAGGAAAAAGGCCGGGAACCCGGACAGGCCCAGCGCGGGGGCCGCGAAACTCCAGAGGAACGAATACCCGAGGAGGGCCAGGTAGCCCAGCAGGAAGCGCCCGTAGAAGAGGTTCCTCCGCTCAAAATAGACCGTAAACATGGTGAATGCCGCCGTCAGCTCGAGGGTGTACCCGTGGTCCACGAAAAAGCCCACGACAGCCGAAAATAACCCGCTCATCTCTTCTGCCCCAGGAAATTGCTCAGGTCCGTCATGAACTGCTTGCGCTTCGGCTGGCTGATCTTCAGCTCATCCCCGTCCGTCATGGTGATGATCAGGCCGTTGACCGTCCGGATGAACTGCATGTTCACCAGGTAGCACGCGTTGCAGCGGGAAAAGTCCAGCCCTGCCAGGGTCTCCTCCACATTTTTCATGGTGTTCTTCTCGTAATAGACGCCCCGCAGGGTGTGGTAGATCAGTTTGTGCTGCACGACCTCTATATAACAGATGTCCGAGCTGGAAATGGGCACCCACCCGTCGGAAGTATTCAGCGACAGCAGCTTCCCCCGGGAGGTCCGGATATTTTCCAGCGCTTTCCGGAGCTTGAACACCACCCGCTCGTAGCTGATGGGCTTGACAATGTAATCCAGGGCGTCCACTTCATAGCTCTTCACGGCGAAATTCAGCATGTTCGTCACGAAAATAAGGACGCTCCGGGTATTCGTCCGGCGCATCTTCTGGGCCGCTTCCATGCCGTTCAGATGGGGCAGCATAATGTCCATGAAGACGATGTCGAACGCCTGCTTCTCCTCAAGGAAAGTAAAGGCGTCGCTGAAACGCTTCACGGAAAACTCTTCCTTCTCCTGTTCACCGAACCGTCCCAGGTAGCGGATCAGCTTCTCCGCTTCCTGGTCCTGGTCTTCAACGATCGCGACTGTAACCATGGCTGTTCCTCCGATCGGTCCGGGGATCCCCCGTCTTTACTAAGCATAACACCAAAAAGAGCAAAAGTCAATGGACAGGAACCGCCCCACTTCCGCGGTCCCGGGGAAAGCCGGCGTATGGACCGTTAATCCCCTTCAGCCGCTGCCCCCCGGCTGCAGCACTCCGCCAGGAACTCAAAAACCAGCGGCCAGACCGTGCGCTCGTTCTCTTCCCAGTTAAATGTATGCGCGCCGCCGTCGATGACCTCCAGCCTGGCGTCCGGCAGGAACCGGACCGCATGCTGAGAGTAAGACAGGTCTACGAGGGGGTCCCGGTTGCCGTGGACGATCAGGGCCGGCACGTCGAAGGCGCGGTAATAGTCCTCCATTTTCCCGTAGTAGGCTTTCGCGGCCTCTAAGAACTTCTCTCCGGAACCGATCCAGCCCCGGTTGCCGGTGTACGCGTTTTCCGCCATGTTGAAGGCCGGGTATTCGAGGACGGCGCCCTTCGGGCGGATTCCACGCTGGACGACCGTCAATAAGGTCACCGTCCCGCCGAAGCTGGCGCCCCAGAGAAATACCATGTCCGGATCCACGAAATCATGGGAAAGCACATGGTTCCAGATCTCATGAAGGTCATCGACCTCCGTGTCCACCGTCATATCCTCAAATGCCCCGTCGCTCAGTTCCAGCAGGTTCCCGCCGCAGAATTCGAAAGCGAAACAGGCGAACCCGCGCTTCACGAAATATGACGCGTCCGCTTTCATGCTCTTGCTCCTGCCGGTGTAGCCGTGGGAAAGGATGATGACGGGAAAGCCCCCGTCGGGGACTTCGGCGCCCTGGGGCAGCCACCGGTAGCCGAAGATCTTCCGCCCGTCCGACGCCGCAAATGTGTACTCGGTCTCATCCACCGCCTCATACCGGGCATCCTGCCAGATCTTCGGTTCCGACGGGGACGGGGCCGCGGCCGCTTCCGAGGTGGACGGCAATGTCTCCTCCGGACCGGGCACGGAGCCCGCTTCTTCCGAAGCAGACGGCAATATCTCCTCCGAACCGGGCACGGAGCCCGCTTCTTCAGAAGCAGACGGTTCCTGCTCTCCCGGTACGGGCACGGAGCCCGCTTCTTCCGAAGAAGACGGCTCCCCCGGGACCGGGGGCGCAGGCTGTCCGCCGCAGCCGTACAGGGCGAAGGACAGGGCCAGGACCGCCGCCATGGCCCGGAGGGCCGTCATCCTGAAGAAATGTTCCTTTTTTTCCATAACTCCGCGCCTCCGTATAAGGCAGCGCGGGGGTCAGGATACCTGACCCCCGCGGCCGCTCACCGGCCGGGCCTTACAGGGCGCCCGCGCCGGGTTTTCTCAGATTCAGATGATGTTGGGGGTATCCGCAGGTCACCGGGTGCCTCACACGCAGCCCGTGTCCCTGCTTTTCCATGCGTCCTGCAGGACCGCTCCCGCTCAGACGGTCTTCACGGTGACGGACGCCTTCCCGAAGGGGCTCTCCCCCCGGACCGTCACTTCCGGGGCTTCCGCCCGGATCACGGCAAGGGCTTCCCCGTAATACGTATCCGTGGTATCCGTCAGGTACCCGCGGGGATTGTAGGGACAGGCGCTGCCCAGGCCGAGCAGGGTGCCGCCCTCTGTCTCAATATGGATGTCCCCTCTCGCGAGAGGCTTCCCGGTGCCTTCCGGATCGGTATACCGGAGCCGCACATAGAGGAGGCCGTCCTTCTTCACCGCGGCCTGTTCGGGTTCCAGGGAGAGCTTCGTCTCCTCCCCCGCGGTGTGAAGCGCCGTCCTGCAGCACTCCTTCCCGTCCTTATCAAGTCCCACGGCCACGATCTCGCCGGGTTCGTACACGGTGCGGAAGCGGAAACGGCAGTCCCCGCGCTTCTTCGTGCCGACACATTTCCCGTTGATGAACAGTTTCACCACAGGCGTCCGGCTGAACACTTCCACCAGCACCTTATGGCCGTCGCAGCCGTTCCAGGACCAGCTCTCAAACGCGTGGATCTTCCGCCACGCGGCGGTCATATGGCCCTCGCCCGAGTGGTCGGCGGGCTGCACGGCGATCGCGATGTCCCGCTTCCCGTAGACCACCTGCACATAGGCGGTATGGCCCTGCGCCTGCCCGGTGATGTCGAAGCACCCGGTCCCGGCGGTCAGCCATTTTTCGTTCTTATCAAAGTCTTCCGCGTAATCCGGATAATCGAGGGACCCCAGGGCCACTTCCCCGATGTAATCCATGCCCGCCCAGGCGAAATCCCCAAGGATACGGGGACGGCTTTCCGCGGTCTTCAGGAAGGAATACGCATCCGTAATAAAGGTCTCCGCCCCGAGGATGAACCGGTCGGGATACTTCCTGTGGTCCTTCTTGTAGCGGGGATTCGCGTAGTTGTAACCGGCCACGTCCATCTTCGCGAACGCTTTCTTCGTGGCCCAGTCGCAGAACGGGAACCAGGACAGGACCTTCATCGTATCGCTCCCGAAGGTGCCCGCGAGGTTGTTGAAGAATTCCGAGCCCACCGCTTTCTGCTTCTTCGGCTTCCCCGGAGCCTTGGCTTCTTCTGCCTTTGCCGGTTTCTTTGCCTTACCAGGTTCCGCGGAAGCCTTGACCGGCTGCGGTTCCGCCTGTTTCCCGGGGTCTTCCGCCGCCGCTTCCGCCTTCTCATCGGAATAATAACCGACCTTCAGGGAAGCCAGGAAGTTGAAGAAAATGTTGATCCCGCAGGTCACGGGCCTGGTATCGTCCAATCTGTGGAACACGTCCGTCAGGGTCCCGGTAAATTCGACCCCGCGCTTCTCGGCGGTCTCCGACACTTCATTTCCCGAAGAATACATGACGACGCTCGGGTGGCTGTAATCCTTCTCCACCAGGGCGCGGATGTCCTCTTCATACCGCTCCGGCACGTCCGCGGCGTAATCGTATTTGTTCTTGTGGATATACCACATATCCGTGTATTCGTCCACAATATACATGCCCAGACGGTCGCACGCCGCAAGCATGGCCTTCGAAACCGGGTGGTGGGCGGAACGGATGGCGTTGTAGCCGGCGGATTTGAGGATCCGGACTTTGCGCATGGCGGCGTCCTCGTACTCTTTCATGCCGAGGAGGCCGTTGTCCGCGTGCATGCAGGCCCCGAGCAGCAGTTCGCGCTTCCCGTTGACCAGGAATCCTTTCTCCTTATCCAGTTCCAGGGTCCGGAGGCCGAATTCCACCGTCTCTTCATCGTCCCCGAACCGGACTTCCGCCGTATAGAGCCTGGGGTTTCCCGCGCTCCAGGGTTCCGCCCCCGGAAGGGACGCCCGGAAAACCGCTTCCCCGCTGCTCTCCGTCGTGCAGGTGAACAGGGTTTTCCCGCCGTCGGCGATCCGGAGCGTCACCGGCCCGTTCCCCACGGTCCGGACCCGGACTTCCGCCTCCGCGGGCGCAAGGGAAAGGGTGCGGATCCGGATGCCGTTCATGGCGATCCGCTTCTCCCGGTCCCCGTACCACAGCCAGACGGGGCGGTAAATGCCGGACCCCGTGTACCAGCGGCTGTTGGGCTGGTCCGAATTCCGGACGGTCACGGTGAGCACATTGCCGCGGGCCTTCACGAGGTCCGTCACGTCCGCGTAAAAACCGATATAGCCGTTGTATTCCGAGACCACGTCCGTCCCGTTCAGGTTCACGGTGCTCCTGTGGTAGACGCCTTCGAATTCCAGACAGACATATTTTCCGGAAGCCTGTTCCGGAAGGTCGAACTCTTTTCTGTAAATGTAATCTCCGCCCCGGAAGAAACCGTTGTTGTGCCCGTAAGGGCTGTATTCCCGGGGTTCTTCGAGCATGGCGTCATGGGGGATCCGGACCGGGGTCCAGTCCTCTGCCCCGAGATGCGCGTAACGGAAACCCTCGTTGAAACCGATCTTTCTCATGTGGCCTCCTTTCATAAAGGGATACGATCTCACACCGGGAAAGGATCCCTTCTGTCCCGCGCGCCCCGAAGCGCCGGGAACCGTCCTCTCCCTGCCGGTATTATTGAGGCCATCCTACCATATCCGCGTGCGCTGTGTGTTTTATTTGCCTAAACTGACAGAAAGCGGGCATAAGTTAAAGACTATGGTCCTTACACGGAAACGCCGCCGGCGCCTTCCGGCGCCGGCGGCAGGGAATCGGTTCTGTTTTTAAGGTCTCCCAAACCGGGCACTCATACCCTTCCGAACGCTTCGAACATCTTCCGGATCTCCGGGATCCGCTTCCGGAAAGGTGCGTCCTCCGCAAGCTTCCACGTCCAGTTCACGTCGTCCACGACGCCGGGCGCATTGATCCTGGCATACCCGGCCAGGCCAAGGAGGTCCTGGACCGGGATGACCGCCGTCTCAGGCGGCAGGGAAAGGGCCGCGCACGTCACGAGCTTCGCGATCTCTTCGGGCGTGAAATGCCGGAAAGAGGGTTTCTCCGCCGGGTCTTCTTCCGCCTTCCCATCGGTACACGGTACGGACCCGCTGCCCGCCGGGGCGCCTTCCGCGGCGCCTTCGGACGTCGGGACTTCCGGCTTCACGGGCGGCACGGGTTCCAGGAAGAAACGCTCCGGGAGGGGCTCCCCGTCTTTGTAATCCGCCACGGCAAAGCCCAGGTCACGGAGGGCTTCCAGTACGGCATCCCGTCCGGCATCCTCCAGGGACTCCCACCAGCCGGCCACGGTATCATTGTCATGCGTGCCCGTGTAGACGACCATATTGTCCCGCACTTCGAATTCCGGATCCGTCAGCGTGAATTCCACCACGTCCATGCCCGGGAACCCGTAATGGTCCCGCAGCTCATAGACTTCCTTCCGCATCATGCCGAGGTCTTCCGCCACGATCTCCACGCCGGGCAGGTCCGGCAGCAGGCTGTCGAAAAACGCGTATCCGGGGGGCTCGATCCACGCCCCTTCGATGGCGGTGGGACAGGACGCGGGGATCTTCCAGAACGTGTCGAACGCCCGGAAATGGTCGATCCGGATGATGTCAAACAGCCTGGCGGTCCCGGCCATCCGCGCCTTCAGGAACGTGAAGCCGTCCGCTTCCATCTTCTCCCAGTCATAGATCGGGTTGCCCCACCGCTGCCCGGTGGCGCTGAAATAGTCCGGCGGCACCCCGGCCACACTCGTGGGAAATCCTTTCGAATCCAGCAGGAACATGTCCCGGTTCATCCACACGTCCACGGAATCGTGGCCGCAGTAGAACGGGATGTCCCCCATCAGGAGGAGCCCGAGCCCGCGGGCGTACGCCCTAAGCCGGCCGAACTGGCGGAAGAATACGTACTGCAGGAAGACCTCATACCCGATCTCCTCCCGGCTGACCCCGGGATCCGGCAGGACGCCCCCCGCCGCTTCCGGAAATGCCGGGCACGCGGTAAGCCCCGCCTTCTTCAGCGCTTCGGACAGCCGCTCCGGATAGCACTGGGCCTCTTCCGGCCATTCGTTCCACGGCCGGAGGCTGTTTTTCTTCTTCAGCGCCGCGAACACCGCGAACGGGTACACCCAGGACTCCTGCAGGAACGCCCGGTAATCCTTCCTGCGTTCCATGCGTTTCCGCCGGAACGTCCCGTACGCCTCCCGGAAATACGGCTCCTTGAAGGCCGTGACCGCGTCGTAATCCACTTTGGAAGACGCGGGGACGGGCGCCGGAAGCGCCGCAATCAGGCCTTCCTCAAAGAGCGCGCCGAGGTCGATAAACAGCGGTTCCCCCGCGGCGGACGAGAACGGCTGGTACGGCGAATGCCCGTATCCGAGCGGGTTCAGCGGCAGCATCTGCCAGATCCGCGCCCCGCACGCCTTCACCTCGTCGGCAAAGCGGTACGCGCAGGTGCCCAGGTCCCCGATCCCATAATCCCCGGGGAGCGAAAACAGCGGCATCAAAATACCCGATCTTTTCATCACCTATATCCTCATTCGGGTTTTCCGCCGGCCGGACGGCCGGTATCATCTGTGACGGATCCGCGGCCCGGCGGGTCCGGAAATGTACATGATATTGGGATAAAAAGGATCCGTACCCGATCCCAGACCGAAGGTACGGATCCTGCTGTATCAGTTCGTGTAATTATCAAAATAGCCCTGGACCAGGACGACCGGCGTGCCCTTATCCCCGGAACCCGACGTCAGGTCGCAGAGGGAACCGATGAGGTCCGTCAGCTGCCTGGGCGTAGTGCCTTCCGATGCCATCTTGCCCACCAGGTCCTTATCCTTCTTCCGGATGGAATCCGAGATCGCGTCTTTCAGGGCTTCGCCCGAAAGATGGGCGAAATCATTGTCCGCGAGGTACTTCAGCTTCAGCTCGTTCGGCGTGCCGATGAGCCCCTCCGTAAAGGCGGGGGAGACCACGGGATCCGCAAGCTCCCAGATCTTGCCCTGGGGATCCTTGAACGCGCCGTCGCCGTACACCATGACTTCCACATGCTTCCCGCAGGCTTCCAGGATGTTCGCCTGGATCGTCTTCACGAGCGGGAGCGCGTTCTCCGGGAACAGTTTCACACGGTCTTCCGTGGCTTTATTGGAACCGAGCAGGCCGTACTTCGAGTTGAAGCCGCTGCCATCCACGGGCGCGTTCAGGATGTCGTCCATGCCGAGGACGATCTTCGCGCCGTGCGCCTTCAGGATGCGTTTCGTCCTGAAGCGGGTGTGGATGTCGCAGGCGATGACCACGTCCGTGTAATCCAGGATCGTCTTCGCCTGGTTCGCGAAAATGATCTCGCACTCCGCGCCGCAGGCCGTGACCAGGTCTTCGTAGAAGGCCACATAGTCCACGCCGGTGAACGGATGGCGGTTCTCGCCGAACAGCTCACGGTAACGCGCAAGGCTCAGGACGTCCGAATACGGGTTGATGCCCGCTTCGTCCAGACGGTCGATGGACACGAGCTCATTTCCCACCTCGTCAGAGGGATAGGAAAGCATGAGGACGACCTTCTTCACGCCGAGGGCGATGCCCCGCAGGCAGATGGAGAAACGGTTCCTCGAATTGATGGGGAAAATCACGCCGACAGTCCCCCCGCCGGTCTTCGCCTTCACGTCCGCCGCGATGTCCTGCACCGTGCAGTAATTCCCCTGCGAACGGGCAACGACAGACTCCGTCACCGCAATCACGTCCCGGTCATGCAGCGTAAACCCTTCACACGCGGCCGCTTCCAGCACGCTGTCCGTCACGATCTTCGCAAGGTCGTCCCCTTCCCGGATAATGGGACAGCGGATGCCTCTCGAGACCGTTCCTACTCTTCTTTCATACTGTTCCATGGAAATGCTCCTCCCATCAAGTTTCTGACCATTCTGCATTGTAGCGCATTTCCTCCGGAATTTCAAAGACTTTTCACGGTTTCTGCGCTTTTTTTCGGCCATTCCGGCGCTTTTTTACAGCATCATCCGGTAAATCCGGTCCACGTCCTCCTCGTTCAGGCGTACGTAGCCGTCCAGTGTGCCTTTCCGCCCGTCCCCCCAGCAGCAGACATGCGCCAGGTACGGGATGTCTTCCTCCTTCGCGCCGAGTTCCGCGAACGTCCCGGGCATCCCGATGCCGTGCAGGAACTGGCGGAAACGACGTATGCCCTCTTCCGCCGCCGCAGCCGGCTGCCCGGGGTCGATCCGGCAGCCCCAGACCCGCTCGGCCAGCCGCGCGAGCCGCATCACGTCATGCGGCAGGCAATACGTCAGCACCGCGGGCAATACGACCGCAAGGCCGGCGCCGTGGGCGCAGTCATACAGCGCGGAAAGCTCGTGTTCGATGCTGTGGCTGTTCCAGTCCTGGGTCCGCCCCACGCCGCAGCTGTTGTTGTGCGCCATGGTGCCGGCCCACATGATATTGGCCCTTGCCCCGTAATCCTCCGGGTCTTCCATGACGCGCGGCCCTTCGTGGATCATCGCCAGCATCAGGCCCTCGATCATCCGGTCCGTCACCTCCACGTCTTCCGTGTTCGTCAGGTACCGCTCATAGAGGTGCGCAAGGATATCCGTGATCCCGCAGGCCGTCTGGTACGGGGACACGGAAAATGTGAGTTCCGGGTTCAGGATGGAGAACTTCGGCCGGAGGGCTTCCCCGGTGGTCCTGCGCTTGAACATGCCCTCTTCCTTCGTGATGACGGAATTCGCGGAGCCTTCCGAGCCCGCCGCCGAAATGGTCAGCACCGTGCCGACCGGGAGCGCGCGGTCCGTAAAACCGCCCTGGTAGAGGTCCCAGAAATCCCCGCGGTACAGGACGCCCGCCGCGATCGCCTTCGCGGAATCGATGACGGACCCGCCGCCGACCGCAAGTATGAAATCCACGCCCTCCTCGCGGCAGAGCCGGATGCCTTCATAGACGAGCCCGCTCCTGGGGTTCGGCATCACGCCGCCGAGCATGAGATAGGTAATGCCTTCCTGCTCCAGGGAAAGGCACACACGGTCGATCACCCCGGACCGGAGCGCGGAACCGCCGCCGTAATGGATCAGCACCCGGGTGCCCCCGAAGCGCCGGACGTATCTGCCGGTCTCACGTTCGGCATCCGTCCCGAATACATAATAGGTAGGTGCGTAGAATGTAAAATTATCCATGGTTTCCTCCCGTTCGTGGCCTGAAAGCATGCCGCATGCGCGGGCCGCCGGCCCGCGTCTTAGTTATTGTATTCAATATTTTTAGAAATGTCAATGAATTTTGCATGAAAACAGGGCTGCGGCTTTCCCTTGACATCGCGGGAGGCGGGGGCTATAATCTCCCCATAGCGGCGCACAACGGAAAGGAGGTTCCCTTGGCAAATTTCACAGAAAAAGCGATCAAGGCGGCCTTCCTGCAGCTTCTTGAGGCGAAACCGCTGCCCCAGATCACGGTCCGGGATATCGTGGAGACGTGCGGCATCAACCGGAATTCCTTTTACTACCACTATCAGGATATCCCGTCGCTGGTGGAGGAACTCCTCCTGGAGCAGACGGAGCAGATCATCCGGACGTACCCCCTGACGGATTCCGTGGAGGAGACATTCCTGGCCATTGTGGATTACATTGAGAGCCACAGGAAGCCGCTCTTCCACCTCTATCACTCCTCCAACCGCGAATCCTTCGAGAAAAATGTGTGGAAGATCTGCGATTACGTGGTGGATTCGTGGATCAACGCCCGGATCCATGACCTGAAGGTTTCGGAAGAGGACCTCCGCACGATCGCCTGGTTCTATAAATGCCAGTGTTTCGGCGTCACGATGTCCTACATGGACAGCGACATGCGGAAGTCGGCCGGGACGGATTTCCGGAACGCCGTCCTTCGGATCTGCAGGCTCCATAAAGGCGGGCTGAAGCAGACGCTTGAGGACGCGGAAGCGCCTGCGTGACCCGTGCCGGGCAGCCGGCATACAGAAGCTGTTTTTATACATCCGGACGCATTTGTCCGAAAAACAGTCACCGGGTCCGGGTTTCCCATTGTCCCGCACATCCCCGTGTGATAAGGTGTTACGAGCGGCATCGGGCGCCGGGATGACGGCACCCGCCGGACGGCGCGGACCGCCCTTTGTGCCGCGGCTCATTCAATGTTTATCCCTGGGTTCTCTTACGGAGGTTTCCTATGAAATTCAGATCTGTCGCACCCATGCAGATCGCGAAAATCGGTTACATCGTCCTCTC
>JAGDAW010000035.1 GCA_017959345.1 Lachnospiraceae bacterium
GATGTTGGGTAAAAGAAGATATCCGGAGCGTTTCGCACTGCGTGCGCCCACACCCTGATATCATTAAAATATCGCAGAAAAATCAGGCGCACACCTGCAGCCCGGTCTCCGGCCTTTTTCGGGATTCGGCGGTCTTCCGTACAACGGGAACGCGGTCTCCACGACAGCCGACATTGCAACCCCGGATGCGGCTTTCCCCAAGTGCACGGTATGCGAACGAAGCGCAGGTGCAGAAGTCCGATGCGCTTCGTAGAACACCTTCCGACCCCGACATTATAACATGAATTCCCGGGCAGGACAAGGAGAGCGCTGTGTTGAGTATACTTCCACAGGGCAGAAATAACGGCTTCAGTCCGCTAGCCGTCCCCTTCCGCGCCCAGCCTTCCTCCGTCGTCCGGCCTTCCGCCGGCACTTCTTCCGCTACCGTGCCCTTTTCCAAAACCCGCCGTCGGCCGTCCCTTCCCGCGCCCGTCCTTCCGCCGTCGCCCGGCCTTCTCCCGGCAATTCTTCCGCCCCGGCACCCTTTTCCAAAACCCGCCTCATCCGTCCCTTCCCGCCCCCGGGCATTTCTTCCGCCCCGGCACCTTTTTCCAAAGTTCGCCAGCCGTCCATTCCCGCGTTCGGCCTTCCTCCGTCGCCCGGCCTTCCCCCGGGCACTTCTTCCGCCCCGGCATCTTTTCCCAAAACCCGCCGACGTCTGTCCCCGCCCGGAACGCTTGCAACGGGCCGCCTGCCGCGACATGAACGCCCGAAATCCCTGAACAGGGCTCATTTTTTCAGGAAATGCTTGCCTTTTTGAATACTATGGGTTATAACTTGGAATCAGGAAGCGCATTTTCACGCATGGCGCTCATCAAAGCAGGCGGCGTCCCCACCCCACGAGGTTCAGACCCGGGGCAGACCTGCGCTATACGGGAGGTAATGTGATGGAGAACTGTATTTTCTGCAGAATCATTTCGGGAGAGATTCCGAGCCTGAAAGTCTATGAGGATGCGTATTGCATCGCGGCGCTGGACATTAATCCGGGCAGCCCCGGGCATACGCTGATTATCCCCAGGGTCCACAGGAAGGACCTTCTTGAGATGGATGAAGCGCTTGCCGGAAAGCTGATGATGACGGCGCGGGAGATCGGGGGCCGTGAGATGGAGCGCCTCGGCGCGGACGGCTTCAACATTGTCCAGAACAATGGGATCGCCGCCGGCCAGACCATTCCGCATTTCCATATCCACGTCATCCCGCGGTACCACGGGGACGGGAAGATCGTGGCCTGGGAGCCCACTTCCCCCGACATTGAGACGCTGAGGGAGTTCCGGGAGAAGCTTTGCTGATCCATTGACCGGACTGCGGCCGGGTGTCCGGAAAATGCGGACCCGGGACGGCAGGATTGTTCCGGGCTTCTGTCTGCCGGAACCGGCGGGAGACGAACATACCGGGATACCGTGCGGGTAAATCTGCGCGGCGTCCCGGTATTCGTCACCGCAAGGAGGTGGAATCCAGGCGGGGTATGGGTACCCCCCCGACGCAGCGCGGCCGTACTCACTTAGCGCGGCCGTACCGCGCAGCGTGCCCGCCGGGTCGTCCCCGGCGCCCCTTCGAAGTGGTTGTCCGTCTTCATAGGAGAAAGCGGCACCCCTGCCGGCCCCGGGCGCTGCGCGCCTCCCGTACTTCACCGGCACCCCTGCCGCCCCCCGGGCGCTGCGCGCCTGCCGTACCTCACCGGCACCGGCAGCCCCTGCCGCCCGGCGATCAAACCGCACTTACACTTAAAACAACAGGCAAAACGGAAGGAAATCAAAACGATGCTGGATATTCAGAAAACCCTTGAAGACGGCGCGGCGCTTTTCCGGCTGGAAGGGCGGCTGGACACCGTCACGGCGCCGAAGCTCGAAAAGGAACTCCGGGAGACGATGTCGGGTATAAGCAGGCTGACGCTGGACATGGAGAAGCTGGAGTACATTTCCTCCGCGGGCCTCAGGGTCCTGCTCACCGCGCAGAAGACCATGAACCGGCAGGGGGAGATGAAGGTGGCCCACGTCCCGGAAATGATCCTGGAAATCTTCGAGGTCACCGGGTTCACCGAAATCCTGACGATCGAATAAACCCGGACCGCCCGGACACAGAGGAAAGAGAGTTTGAAATATGGTTATAAAGCTGAACGGCCGGATTGATTCGAACAACGCGGCCGCAATAGAAAAAGAAATCATGGGGCAGCTCGGCGGGCAGGAAGGCGTGCCGGTGGTGCTGGACGCCTCCGCGCTGGAGTACATTTCCTCCGCGGGACTCCGGGTGCTGCTCCGGGTCCGGAAGGCCTGTTCCGGCCTGCGGATCACGGGCGTCTGCCCCGAAGTCTATGACATCCTGGAGATGACCGGGTTTACGGAAATGATGGACGTGGAGAAAGCCTGGCGCGTCGTTTCCGTGGAAGGGTGCGAGGAGATCGGCCGCGGCGCGAACGGCACCATTTACCGCATTGACCAGGACAATGTCGTCAAAGTCTATAACAATGCCGACGCCCTGGACGACATCCAGCATGAGCGCGAGGTGGCCAAACTGGCCCTGATCCTCGGGATCCCCACGGCGATCTCCTACGACGTGGTGCGGGTCGGCGAGAGCTACGGTTCGGTGTTCGAGCTCCTGAACGCCCGCTCATTTTCCAGGATCCTTTCTGCGGAACCGGAGAAAATGGACTGGTGTGTGAAGGAATATGTGGACCTGTTGAAGAAGATCCACGGCACGCTTGTGCCCGCCGGGAAGCTTCCCGACATGAAGGAAACCGTCCTTTCCTGGGCGCGGTTCCTGCAGGGCGAGCTGCCGGGGGACGCCGGGGACAAACTCCTGGCCCTGGTGGAGGCGGTCCCGCACGACGACCATATGATCCACGGCGACTACCATACGAAAAATGTGGAACTCCAGGACGACGAAGTGCTGCTCATCGATATGGACACGCTGGCGGTCGGCCATCCGGTTTTCGAGCTGGCGTCCATGTTCAATGCCTACGTCGGCTTCTCGGAACTGGACCACGAAATCGTCCGGAAGTTCCAGGGATTCGATTTTGAGACCTCGTCCGCGTTCTGGCACAAATCCCTGGCGGCGTACCTGGAGACGGAATGCCCGACGAAGATCCGGGAAGTGGAGGATAAGGCCCGCATCATCGGCTATGCCCGCCTGATCCGCAGGGCGGTCCGCCGCAATGCCATGGAGACGGAGACCGGCCGGAAGGAGGTCGCTTTCTGGAAAGCGCAGCTGCTGGGACTGCTGGAGAAGACGGACACATTGACCTTCAATCTCAATGAGCTGGAACTGGAAGCCGCGGCGGAGAACCTCGAAGAAGTGCAGGCTTTTGTGGAGGAACGGCTGGAGCGGGCGCGCTGCCCGGCGAAGGACCGGATGAAGATCTGCCTGGCGGTGGAAGAGATTTTCATCAATATCGCGCATTACGCCTATGCCCCGGATAAGGGGAAGGCCGTCGTGCGCGTGGAAGTTTCCGGGGACCCCGTCAGCGTCACGATCACATTTGTGGACCACGGGATTCCTTACGATCCCCTGGCGAAAACGGACCCCGATATCCTGCTGGACGCAGAAGCGCGGGAGATCGGCGGGCTCGGGATCTTCCTGACGAAGAAGATTATGGACGATGTGTCCTATACCTACAGGGACGGCCAGAACATCCTGACGCTGAAGAAAAACCTCTGATCGGCGGGGCCATCCGGGAAAACAGGACAGAAGCGGTGCGCAGTCCCTGATCTGGGCAGCGGCGCACCGGATAGCGAAAAGCGGCAGGCTGCCGGGAGGAAAGACCCGGATGGCCCGCCGCTTTTTCTGAAGCGCCGTCTGAGTATTTAAATGTGCCCGGTCAGCTCGTCGATCAGCCCCAGGACCACGTCCACCCCGTTCTTCGCGGGACTGTTTTCCATGGCGCGGACGTAGCGGTCCCGGTCCCGGTACAGCGACAGCAGCCCCTCCGTCAGGGACGCGGCGGTCAGCTGTTCCTCCTCGATCACCATGGAGAACCCCTGCTTTTCGAAGGAACGCGCGTTCAGGATCTGGTCGCCCCGGCTCGCCGCCTTCGAAAGCGGGACGAGGAGGTTCGGTTTCCTGAGCGCCAGGAGTTCGCAGATCGCATTCGCCCCCGCCCGGGAGAACACCACGTCCGCGGCGGCGAAGAGGTCCTTCAGTTCCGCACGGATGTATTCGTACTGGACATAGCCCGGCCTGCCCAGGAGCGATTCGTCCAGGTTCCCTTTCCCGGTCAGGTGGACCACGTCAAATGTCTCCGTCAGCGCGTCCAGCGCCTCCCGGAGCGTCCGGTTCAGGACCTGCGCGCCCAGGCTGCCGCCGATCATCATCAGCACCGGTTTCTCCCCGCTGAACCCGGTAAACGCGAGCCCCGCATCCCGGCTCCCGGACAGGAGCTCGCTGCGGATGGGGGAGCCGGAGAGGACGGCCTTTCCCTTCGGGAGAAGGTCCAGCGTCTCCGGGAAATTGCAGCAGATGCGGTCCGCGGAGCGGAAGCACAGCCGGTTCGCGAGCCCCGGCGTCATGTCCGATTCGTGGATGATGACCG
Organism: Lachnospiraceae bacterium; assembly: GCA_017959345.1. Classification (GTDB taxonomy): domain Bacteria; phylum Bacillota; class Clostridia; order Lachnospirales; family Lachnospiraceae; genus UBA1267. The sequence continues at coordinate 4,565 of JAGDAW010000035.1, forward strand.
GGATCTTCAGCCGGTGCGCCTCGATAACGACCGGGACCGCCACATATCCGCCTTTGGAAAAGACGATATCCGGCTTGTATTCCCGGAGCAGCGCGCGCGCCTCCTTCAGGCCCTTCAGGATATTCCCGATATCCTGGATGTTCTTCATGCTGAGGTACCTGCGGAATTTCCCGGTGGAGATGCCGTCGTAGGGGACGCCCTCCGCCTCCATCAGGCTTTTTTCGATCCCTTCGTGGGACCCGATATAACGGATTTCGAAGCCGCGCGCCCTCAGCCCCGGCAGGAGCGCGATATTCGGCGTGACATGGCCGGCGGTGCCCCCGCCGGTCAGAATGATCTTTTCGGACATCTGTTTCCTCCGGTGATCCGCGATGCGCCGGGTCCTGCCCGGGCATCCGCAAATAAACAGGCCGGCCCCGCGTCAGCCGGCGGCCTGGGCCTTATATGCCAGCAGTGCGTTCGCCAGCTGGTCCGGGCACGAAGTGCCCCGGCCGTGGCAGTCGATGCCCTTCAGCAGCCCGATGATTTCATCGATATCCCGCCCTTCGACGAGCTTCGCCACCCCCTGGGTATTCCCGTGACAGCCGCCCTCGAAACGGACGGATGTGACTTTGTTGTCTTCCACATCGAAGTTGATGGCGGAAGAGCAGGTTCCTTTTGTCTTATACCGATACATGGGCCAATCCTCCTCTCTGATCCGGGCTTCCTGGGGCCGGTTTCCCGCCCCAGGGCACACCCTGCGGATCTCTGTGCCGGGCTTCCCGGGGCCGGTTTCCCGCCCCCGGACAGCCTGGCATTACACCCCGTCACGGCCGCTGTCCGCGGCCGCCCGGGTCCTTCCTTACTCTACCAGGTAACCGTTCTTATCGAACGTGTAGACCTTCCCGTCGATGGTCAGCGTCGTATCCTTCGCGTACCAGCCGCTTTCATCGCCGTACCACCAGCCGACGCTGTTCTTCTTCCATTCGGCTTTGTACGGGTAAGTACGTGCGCCGTCGGAATCCAGCCGGTATCCCTGCCACCATTCATCATGCGCCATGGCGCCGGATGATTTGAAGTAATACAGGGTTTCGTCGATTGTCTGCCAGCTGGTGACCATCCGGCCGTTCGTGCCGAAGTAATAGGTTTCACCGTCGATGTTCTGCCATTCGCAGGCCCGGGCGCCGTCCTCCAGGTAATAGTACCACGTTCCTTCGATGTTCTGCCACCCGGTGATCATCCGTCCGTCTTCGCCGAAGAGGTACCATTCATTCTGCAGGTAGACCTGTCCGGTGACGAGTGCGCCGTTCTCCCTGAAGTAATACGTACTGTCCTCCAGCTCCAGCCATCCGACCGCCATGGCGCCGTATTCACCGAAGTAGTAGGTCTTCTCGTCAATCGTCTTCCAGCCGGTGACCATCCGTCCGTCCTCAAGGAAATAGTAGTAATCCCCGTTGATATTCTCCCATCCGGTCTTCATCCAGCCGGCGCTGCGGAAATAGTACGTGGCGCCGTCAATTTCCAGGAAACAGTCGGCCTGCATCATGCCGCTGTCATCGAAATAGTAGGTAAACCCATTGATCGTCTGCCATCCGGTGACCATTTCCCCGCTGTCTGCGAAATAATAGTAGACCTCGTCGATCTCCCACCATCCGGTGGCCATTTCCCCGCCGTTTCGGAAATAATACCAGTCATCGCCGATACTCTGCCATCCGGTCTGCATGGCGCCGTACCTGTCGAAATAGTACCGGACGCCGTTGATCTCCTGCCATTCGGTCCGCATCTTCCCGTCCGTGCCGAGATAGTACCGGTCCTCGTCGATCACCTGCCATCCGGTCTGCATCTCACCGTCCGTGCCGAGATAATACGTATCATCGCCGATTTCCTGCCAGCCGGTCATCCGGACGCCTTCTTCGTCAAAGAAGTATCTCGCGTCGCCGATTTCCTGCCATCCGGTCTGCATTTTCCCGTCCGTACCGAGATAGTAGGTGTCATTGTCGATTTCCTGCCAGCCGGTCATCCGGAC